>CAWVWD010000152.1:0-8453 GCA_963933585.1 uncultured Saprospiraceae bacterium | reverse complement strand
CAATGATTAATCCTAATTATGGAGCATTCTTAGATATTTATTTGGATTATGCCTTTAAATCTATGCACGGAGATAGTATCAATGAACGATTCAAACGTTTTGCATTGACATTCGAATTAGCTGAAATGCAATTAAGTGGTTTTGCGGAAGAGTATATGTTAGGCCGTTTGTTATCTAGAACAATAAAACCAACGAATATTCCTTTTATTACAGCTTATTACAATAAATTTCAAAAAAGGAGTGTGGTCAGTAGTTATCTAAACGCTGTAACTGACGTCTACGATCGAGCGTTATCTTTCTCAGACAAACAGGCTGCTCCTGATTTTTTGCTTCAAACACCTGGGGGTGACACGGTGAGTTTAGAGCAATTTAGAGGGAAATTAGTTTATATCAGTTTTTGGGCGAGTTGGTGCCAGCCGTGTTTGCAGGAACAGCAAGAGTCACTTTCAAATAGAGTGGAATTATTACAACAAGATATTGTATTTTTGTATGTTTCTGTAGACGAGAAAAAAGATGATTGGGTGCAATATTTAGAGCGTCACCCAAATTATAGTATCAATATTTGGGCAACGGGAAGACAAAATAATATCACACGTTCTTATAATGTGATTAGTTTGCCACATTATTTTTTGTTGGATAGGAATGGAAAGTTTATCACAGAATTTAAAAAAGCTTCTGATCCAGAATTTCTTTTTGATATTAGACGACTTCTGGAACAATAATCAATAATAATTTTTTTAACATACAGACACTAGAATGCATAGTTTTTTCTTGGCTTTGGCTTTGCCAAAATATAAGAGAATCAAATCTCAGCAAGTCTAAGAAAAAACTATGTGTCTATGTTTTTTATATTTTGATTGCGATGAATTGGTTAAACCGACAACCTTTTTTTATAAAACTGACGAATAAGGAATATTGGCCTATTTATGTGACTTATGCGCCTATTTTTTTCTATTATTTATATTTATCGCTTCGAGCAAAGTCATTTTTCTTTTTTTCAGCCACGAATCCGAGCATCGAAGCAGGAGGATTATTTGGAGAATCGAAGAAAGGAATTTTGGAAAAGATTGATGATAAATATAAACCCGCAAGCCCGTTGATTCCGAAAGGAACGCCGATTGATACGATATTAGAAATATTAAAAGCGAATAATATTGATTTTCCGATAGTTCTCAAACCTGATATTGGTAGTCGAGGAACATTGGTAGAGAAGTTAGATAATGTAGAAGACTTGAATCGACACATTTCCAGGAATGATGTCAATTATATTGTACAACCGTTTATTGATTATGAAGAGGAATTTGCGATTATGTTCTGGCGAATGCCGAATGAGGAACGACCAACGATTACTTCGGTTACTTTGAAGAAATTCCTATCATTCACAGGAGATGGAAAAAGTACGCTTCGAGAATTGATTTTGGCTTATCCACGGTCTATTTTACAATATGATTCTTTGCAAAAAAAGTATTCGGAACAAATGGATATTGTACTGCCAAAAGGCAATATAATAGAGGCCGAACCGATTGGAAATCATTGTCGAGGTACGATGTTTTTGGATGGTAACCATTTGATCGATGAGGATTTGGAAAACTTGATTTTCGAGATGACTTCGAATATTGAAGAAGTATATTTTGGGCGTTTTGACTTAAAATGTAAAAGTGTGGAAGATTTGAAAAAAGGGAAAAATATACTCGTTATGGAACTTAACGGTGCAAATTCAGAGCCGGCTCATATTTATGATCCAAAATCTAATTTTTTTGATGTTTATAAAACGTTATTTAAACAGTGGAGAATGATATTTGATATTGCGATGTACAATCACAAAGTTCGAAATATTCCGTTTATGAGCATCAAAGAAATGTGGATTTATAAGAAAAATTTGAATAAGTATTATAAAACTATTCAGTAAAGTAATTTGGTTTTAAGTAGAAAAATAAAACGATTATTTTTATCAATTTTGAATCCTTAAAATGAAACTTTGTTATCAATAAAAATGCAGTATTTATCATCAATTTGTAGGACTACTTTTTTTAAATTATATATTCAAAAATAATTAAAAAGAAATTTTTTATTTAAAATATTCGTTTAGCTTTGCCGCCGAAATCAAAACAGGTTCAGAATTTTATTAGGAATAATAAAATATTTGAACCTGTTTTGTAATATAATTTGGCACAGTTTTGAATACTCAAAATATTCAATTATTATTTAAACGATAAATTTTTAAACTAAAAGTTATGATTAATTTGTTTATTGCTGTATTTGGTTCTTTATTTTCAGTCGTTAATCCGATGGGAGCAGTTCCAGTTTTTTTAGCGATGACACCCGATTATACGTCTAAAGAACGTAATAAAACAGCTCGAAATACGAGTATTTATTTTGTATTAATATTAACTGCTTTCTTTTTGGCAGGAAGCGGTATTTTAAGTTTTTTTGGCGTTAGTTTAGATGCCTTAAAAATTGCAGGTGGATTGATGATTTTAAGTTCAGGTTATGCGTTATCATCAGGAAAATTTTCAGAAAGTCGAGCCGTAAACGATAAGGTAAAAGAAGAAGCTTTGCATAAGGAAGATATTTCTTTCGCACCAATGGCAATGCCTTTACTTTCGGGACCTGGTTCGATTTCGTTATTGATTAGTATGTTTTCCGAGAATCCGGAGATAACGAGTAGGGCTGTAATTGCAGGTGTAATTGTATTTACTGGATTTGTGGTTTATGGTATTTTGCGAGTTTCGCCGCAGTTGTTCAAATACTTTGGAGTCGCAGGAATCAAGGCGATTTCTCGAATTATGGGTTTCATCGTAATGGCTCTTGGCGTTCAATATATTATTACTGGAATTACCGGTTTAGTAACTTATTTGGTAGCATAATATTGGATGATATTATATAGGTTACTGGTTTTTTCTATAAATGAGTCCGTTAGGGTAATCAAGGTTTATTTCTAATAAAATTTGACTACAGACGGACTTGTTTTTTATTAAAGCTGCGTCTTACAAAGCAGAATAGGGAAGATGAATAAAGGTGATTCATATTTCTAAAAAATAGAATCCATTAGAACGTCAATTATTTATAATTAAAACGGCAAAAGGCTCGAAAGCCGTTGGAACTACTGAATAATTTTCTCAGGAAAAGTAAAAATAAAGGTCGTTCCTTTTTCGATTTTAGATTCGATTGATATTTCACCACCGTGTTGTTCCATAATCTGTTTACAAATTGTCAAACCCATTCCTGTACCTTCATAATCGGTTTGTTTATGTAATCGACGGAACATTTCAAAAATCTTATCATGATAACTTTTATCAATTCCAATTCCGTTATCAGTAACTTTAAATTCCCAGAAATCACCACAATGTTTTCCGCTCACTTCTATAATCGGTGTGTCATCTTTTCTCTGAAATTTCAATCCATTAGAAATAAGGTTTTTGAATAATTGTGCTATTTGGAAGGTATTAGAATAAATCATTGGTAAATCATTGAAGATCAAGCGACCATTTGATTCTTGGATTTTTGTATTCAAACTGTTTTGAATACTTAGCATCAAATCATTTAAATTCACCCATTTCAAGTCCTCCTCTTTCAATCGTTTAACTTCTGAATATTGCAATAAGTCTGTTAGTAAAGCCGTCATTTGGTTAACTCCAGTCATAATAAAGTTCAAATATTCCTTTCCTTTATCATCCAGAACCATTCGGTATCTTCTATCTAAAATCCGAGCGAAGCCACCGATATTCCGCAATGGTTCTTTCAAATCATGGGAAGCGATATATGTAAACTGTTCTAATTCCTTCGTGTAAGTGGCTAACTGTTTGTTTTTGTCCTTAATTTCAATCGCTGTAGCTTTTAGGTTTTGATTTACCTTAATCTGTTTTCGATAACGAGAATAGATTAATACGGAGAATACTAAAATGACCAAAAAGACAAGGATAGAAAACATCCGATACAAATCCGCAATTTGCCCTTCTTGCTCCAAAAGTTTTCGTTCTTTTTGTTCAAATTGATATTTTGCCTCTAACGCTAATATTTCATTAGAAATAGAAGTTGTCATTAAGTTTTTTTGAATTTCTTTCGATTTTAATTGATAATTATAGGCCATTTCATAATCTTCTATTCCAGCATAAGCTTCGGAAAATTTTTGGTAAGCCTTATTCAAAAGTGGCTTTGCTTGTAACTTCTCTGAAATTTCTTGTCCTTTCTTCAAGTTAATCAAAGCTGTTTCAAAATCCTTTTGGTGAATTTTTATATTTCCAATTTTAATAAGTATTCTCGCCTTATTATAGCTGTTTTTCGACGGAATCATCAATCCTAAGGTTTCCTCATAATATCTTAAAGCCTTATCGTAATTAAATTGTGATTTATATAAATCGCCTAAATTGCTTAATGTAAGTGATTGAGCTTTAGCGTTTTTTAGTTTTTTAGAAATTAATAAGCCAATCTTATAATTCGTAACTGCTTTTTTAGGATTTCCTTGGTCTAAGTAAACACGACCTAAGTTATTATAAGAAAAAGCAATTCCTACCGAATCTTTTGTTTCCCGCCTCAATATCAAACCTTGCCTAAAATAGTTTTTGGCTAAATCAAATTTATTCATCTTCTGATAAAAGACACCAATATTATTATATGAACGACCAAGTCCAATTTTGTCATTTATCTCTTTTCTAATTTCTAAAGCTATTAAATAATTAGAAAGTGCCAGTTCGTAATCGCCTAAATAGAATTGAATTAACCCTAAAGTGTGTGTAGATTCGGCTATTCCTTTTTTATAATTTATAGCTTTCGCCAATTTTAACGATTGTCCTACATACATCAAAGCATCTTTGGGCAGAACATTCTTATTGCGATAAGCCAATTCTTTCAAAACAATAACCCTATCTTCTTTGCTTATCGTTTGATCCTCTAATAAAACCTTTAGAGCATCAGGCGACAAGTCAAAATATTGAGCATGAATGGAGGAATTTAAAATTATGAAAGAAAAAAATAATAAGCAGATATAATGCTTCATGGAATTTTTTATTGTGGTTTTCTCTTGATCATTGTTTTGAGAATATAAGTTTTTAACTATTATTAAGTTAACCTTACTTTCAAAATGATGCTTAAGCTATAACTTTTTATTTATAAATTTTAAATAAACATATTTTAAATTGATGAATATAATGATTTACTATTAATGTAAAGTCATATAATAAACAGTATAAAGGGGTAGAAAGTAAATAATCTATTTATTCTACTCGTCCTCTTCGCTTCATATAATACTGAAAATACTTGGTGTAACTCTGTCTATGCCTGTGTTTATTAGTTTATTTTGATTTTTGTGGGAGTTTCATCTCAAATAAAAATAGTGCTGCAATATTTGGATAGTTTATTTATTTTTTATTCCTTAAAGTTGTAAATTTCCAGCAACTATGAAAAAAAATTATCAAAATATAAACGTTGACAAGTCGTAATAAACCAGATTATGAAAAAAAATTATATCCTAATTATCATTTTTATATTATTTAATTTAGAAATGTTCGCACAAATGCAACCTCCGTTTACTAATGGGGAAACACGCTTAAAAAGTGATACAGAACGTAAAAACTTGAAAGAGAATTCCCTGGTTTCCAATCTTGAATTTCGAAATATTGGTCCGACGGTGATGAGCGGAAGAATCGTAGATGTGGAAGTGTCGGAGAGTGATCCATCACATTTTTATGCGGCTTATGCTTCTGGCGGACTTTGGTACACAGAGAATAATGGAACGACCTTTTCTCCAATTTTTGACAATCAAACCGTTATGACGATTGGCGATATTGCGGTGGATTGGATAAATAATACGATTTGGATTGGCACAGGTGAAAATAATTCGAGTCGTTCTTCTTATGCAGGCGTTGGAATTTATAAATCCTCGGATAATGGAAAAACTTGGGAATATATGGGTTTACCGGAATCACATCATATCGGACGAATTATTTTACATCCGACGAATCCGAATATTGTTTGGGTGGCTGCTTTAGGACATTTGTATTCTGCGAATGATGAACGAGGTGTTTACAAAACAATTGATGGCGGAAAAACTTGGACGAAAACTTTGTTTGTCAATGAAAATGCAGGAATCGTTGATATGATGATTAATCCAAAAAATCCAAAGGAACTTTACGCCGCAGCTTGGGAACGGACTCGTCGAGCTTGGGATTTTATAGGAAATGGCGAAGGCTCAGGTATTTATAAGTCAACGGATGGTGGCGACAATTGGGTATTAATTACCACAGAAAAAAGTAACTTTCCGACAGGTGAAAGCGTTGGTCGTATCGGTTTGGCCATGTTTAATGACGGTAATTCTGAAAAGATTTATGCGATTTTGGATAATCAAAATAGACGAAAAAAGGAAGCTATTAATATGGAGGAAAAACTGTCTTTGAAGAAAGCAGATTTAGAAGGAATGTCTAAAGCCGATTTTTTGAAATTAGACGAAAAGAGGCTTAAGGCTTATTTAAAACAAAATGACTTTCCTCGTAAATATTCGGTGGATAAGTTTATTGAAATGGTTGAAAATGACGAGATAAAACCAGTCGCCTTAGCTGATTATTTATACGATGCGAATAAAATGTTATTCGATACGCCGGTGATTGGAACGGAAGTTTATGAATCTACGGATGGTGGAAAAACTTGGACGAAAACGCATGACGATTTCTTAGATGGCATCTTTTATTCTTACGGTTATTACTTCGGTCAGATTCGAGTTTCGCCACAAAGTGCGGATAAAATCTATATCATGGGTGTTCCAATTTTGCGTTCAGATAATGGCGGAAAATCTTTTAAATCTATTTCTGCCGCCAATGTTCATGCAGATCATCACGCACTTTGGATGAATCCGAATCGGGCCGGACACCTTATTAATGGGAACGATGGCGGTATCAATATCTCTTACGATGATGGCGAAAATTGGATAAAATGTAACTCGCCAGCTGTTGGTCAGTTTTATGCGATAAATGTGGATATGGCAGAACCTTACAATATTTATGGTGGCTTACAAGATAATGGCGTTTGGGTTGGTTCGAGCACTTACGAAGCCTCTCCGAGATGGCATCAAAGCGGACATTATCCCTATAAATCAATTATGGGCGGTGATGGGATGCAGATAGAAATTGATAATCGAGATAATAATACGGTTTATACAGGTTACCAATTTGGTAATTATTTCCGTATCAATAAAGCAGAAGAACGTAATACTTACATTACACCAAAACACGTTTTGGGTGAAAAACCATTGCGATTTAATTGGCAAACACCCATACACTTATCGGTTCATAATCAGGATATTTTGTATTTCGGTTCTAATAAATTGCACCGTTCTTTTAATCAAGGTGATGATTTTGAAGCAATTTCGGAAGACTTGACACAAGGTGGAAAAAAAGGGAATGTTGCTTATGGAACATTGACTTCAATTTCAGAATCTAAGTTTCAATTTGGTTTAATTTATACCGGAAGTGATGACGGTTTGATTCATGTTACCAAAGATGGCGGCAATAATTGGACGAAGATTTCAGATGATTTGCCACAAGATAGGTGGGTGAGTCGAGTTTATGCTTCAAAGCATGATAAAGCAACGGTTTATGTGTCGTTGAATGGTTATCGTTGGGATGATTTTTCGGCTTATACTTATGTTTCTACGGATTATGGAAATACTTGGGAACGCATCGGAACGGACTTGCCGAGCGAACCGGTGAATGTAATTAAGGAAGATATTGAGAATCCAAATATTGTTTATATTGGAACGGATCACGGTGTTTATATTTCATTTGATAAAGGAAAGTCGTTTATGGCAATGTCGAATTTGCCGGATGCTCCGGTTCATGATTTGGTGATTCATCCGAGAGATAAAGATTTATTGGTCGGAACGCACGGACGTTCGATTTATGTCGCTGATATTCAGCATTTGCAACAGTTGGATGAAATAATTTTAGCGAAGAAATTACATGTTTTCAAAGTTAATAAAGTTCGTTATAGTAGTCGTTGGGGAGAAAGTCGGTCGAAATGGAGCGAGCCGAGTCTTCCAAGTTTCAAAATTCCGGTTTACACCAATGCTGCTTCCATTGCAAAAATGACGATTAAAACGAAAGATGGCGTTACGCTTAAAATATTGGAAACTCCGATGTCAAAAGGTTTGAATTATTTAGAATATGATTTATCAATTGATGAAAAAGTCGTAAAATCGTATGAAAAATCATTGAATAAGGAAAACAAAAAAGCCGATAATAGGGTAGAAGTGGAAATGGCAGAAAATGACGTTTTCTATTTACAAAAAGGAAAATATATGATTACGATAGAAGCAAACGGCGAAACGATGGAAAAGGCTTTGGTGATTTATATACCGAAAAAACGTGGCGGTTCTGCTCCTAATCCAGAAGGTCGTGAACGAGATTAATTCTATTTAATTAGTATTGATTTATCTATAATCTTACGTTGAATAAGGTTATGAA
>CAWVWD010000151.1:0-8485 GCA_963933585.1 uncultured Saprospiraceae bacterium | reverse complement strand
GAGAAAGACGGTATTTATCAAGGGCAAATTATTTGGTTATCTAAACCGAACAGTAAAGGTGGTTTTCCAATAACAGATATTAATAATTTAGAAAAAGTAAAACGAAGTCAAGGCGTAATGAAAATGATTTGTTTGTATGGGTTTCGGTATAGTGAAACGTATGGAATTTGGGAAAAGGGATATTTCTATAATCCATTTACGGGTGATACAATAAAAGCAACTTTAAGAATGAAAGATAATAATACGATTGAAATGACAGGCTTTGCAGGATTTTCATTAGATTTTGTGAAAGAAAAATGGTCAAGATTTTAGGGTATTATAGATTGCGATTTTTACCGTCTTTGAGTGACGTTTTGATATGAGTTTTTTCATAAACCTTGCTGACTATGCAGAGTTTGAATTACTAAAAGAGGGATTAATGCGAAAGTATTAATCCCTCTTTTAGTAATTCATTTGTTTAAAATAATATCGTGATAAGCAATATAAAATCTGCGTTATCAGCGAAGTCTGCCCCGAAAAAAGATTGTAATAAACTGGTAGAAATTCACGCTATAACGATAAAAACTGTAACCTATTAAAACTACCATATCTTTTCAAAACAAAGACTACCGTCAAGGTTTTCATATTGGCCGAAGTTCGGAATCTTTTGATAACCATTTTTAGAATACAAACCAATCGCTTCGACTTGGAGATTTCCAGTTTCTAAAATACAACGGTTTATATTCAAATTTTTCGCCCAATCTTCTAATTCAGCTAAAAGTAGTTTAGAAATACCTTGCCTTCGATAATCAGAATGGACGAATACACGCTTAATTTCCATTGTTTTATCATCATATCTTTTGATTGCTCCACAAGCAACAGCCGTTTCATTTTTGTAAGCGACTACGACGTATTTGATATTTTGAATACCATTATACTGGTTGTAAAAGGAATGCATATCACCATCAGTAACCTTTAACTCTTTGTCCAATAAAGCGATTAGCTGAATGAAATCTTGATTTGAAGGATTCGTCCTTTTGAGTTGAATCATATTTTTTATTTTATATTATTCTTATTTTACATCCTATCGAAATACCAAACTATAATATCGAAGGATGAACCTAAATACTTCTAAAATTGAAAATTTTCATTGATAAAAGCTGCAACTCCGTGTGCTTTATTAGAAAGCGTAGTGGCGTGAGCGATTGCCTTTAATTCTGAACGTGCATTTTCAACAGCAACAGCATGGCCGACTGCTCGAAATAGCGGTATATCGTTATAGTTATCACCAAACCCGATAGTTTCTTTTTTATGAATAGTCGTATAAAAATTCTTTAAAAGTACCTCAACTGCCAGACCTTTAGATGTTTTTTTATTTGCGATTTCGATATAAGTATCCTTTGCACGATATAAATCAACCGTTGGAATTTCGGTTTTTAAAAAAGCATAAATCTTATCAATATGACTTTTTTCACCCATTATATTAATTTTATGAGCATTGATTTTATGTGTATTAAAAAAGTCCGACGCGACGAACTCTGCTTTTGATTTCGTATTATTTTCTTCTCTCGCTGTCCAGTAATCTTGTTTGGTTGTGTACCAATTATTATAATTATATACAGAAAAATTGACTTCAATATTTTTAAGGTAATCATTGATAAAACGCACCGTTTCGAACGGAATCGAAATATCTAAAAGGATATTTTCAGGATTTAAAAACGCATTTAAGCTATTCTTCAAAACCAAACCGCCATTATAACAAACCAAAGGCGTATGTTTATTATTTAATGCTTCTTGAAAATAAGTCATTCCGCTTGGCATACGGGAAGAAATTAAAACCAAATCGGTATTCGTTTTAATTCGATTATAAGCGTGAATCGTTTCAGTTGAAATATTTCTATCTTTATTGAGTAATGTTCCGTCAATATCGGAGAAGATTATTTTCCACATTTTTGATTATGTTTTATGTGTTTTAGTTGAAGATTCACAAAGTTAAAAATGTTATTTAAAAAAAAGTTGATTATTGCAATCGTGCAATTTGCTATCACAAATTTTTACTATTTTACATTCAATTCCATTGTTAAAGTATCACAACCATGAAAAATATTATTACCATTAAAGTAGTCGACAAAACGGATAATTTAATATTAGCAAAAATCATTCGGGACGTTTTTATCGAACATGATGCTCCGCAGCAGGGAACAGTTTATTCGGATCCGACAACGGATGACTTATATCAATATTTTAAAATTCAAAAATCTATACTTTGGGTTGCAGAATTGAACGGTGAAATCGCAGGTTGTTGTGGAATTTATCCGACAGAAGGATTAGCGGAAACGTGTACGGAATTGGTGAAATTTTACATACATCAATCGACGCGTGGCAAAGGCGTTGGGAAAGCATTAATGGAAAAGTGTGTAGAATCTGCGTTGGAATTTGGTTATAAAGAAATGTATCTCGAAAGTTTACCACATTTTGCAAAAGCGGTGAATATCTATGAGAAACAAGGCTTTAAAACTTTAAATCAGCCTTTGGGAAATTCAGGTCACACGACTTGTAATATTTGGATGCTGAAAAGTCTTACTTAACGAATATTCGCGATATTTTTTTGTTTTCATCATCAAGCGAGGTATCCGCTAAGAAAAGATTAATTGATAAGGACGTTTTATTTTTTGACTTAATTCTTGTATGGAAACGTATTTGCTCGCTCGAATATATTCTTTTCCGTCAAAAAAAATGATTAAAGTTGGATGAGCAAAAACACCGAATTGAGCGGTAAGTTCTGGATTTTCAAAAGAATTGACGAAAGTCAAATTCATTTTAGGAAAATCCTGTTTGACCATTGTTTGAATTTTTGGACGTAAACTCATGCAAGGGGGACAATTGTCATTTTGAAAATAAACTAAAATCGCTTCGTTATTCTTCACATCTTGCTGTAATCGTTCTGTTGTCATATTTTTAATGCGACAAAAGACCGTCATATTATCCGAAATTTCAGATAATATGACGGTCTTTTGTGTTACAATGCTTTTAATGAATATTCAAAGCTAACATATAATAATAGTTCATTTCGTAATAGATATCACAGAAAATCTATCAAAGTACTCTTTCGACTTTCAAAATTAGCTCTTTTTCAATCATCATTTCTAAGTGATTCAAAACGGTATTAAGTGGTGTGATTTTATTATAAATTTTAGACATCATAATTCCACCTTCCAAAGTAGCGATGAAAATCGTCGCAAATTCTTCGGCGTTTACGGTAGCTTTGATTTCACCATTTTTGATGCCTTTTCTAATCGTTCCTGACATAGAACCTCGCCAATTATCCAAAGCTTGAATTACTCGATCCCTTAATTTCGGATTTGTATCATCCGCTTCAATAGATGTATTTAGAATCGGACATCCACCATCAATCGGAGCATTCGTTAAATAGTTTCTATAAAAATTAATAACGACTTGTAATTTCTCATAGGATTTGAATTTTTGGTCAGTACGAAGTTTTACTTTTTCTGTAACTGTTTGCACGGCATACTCAAAAGACGCTACTGCAATTTCTTCTTTACTATCAAAATTACCATAAATTCCACCTTTTTTTAATCCAGTCATTTCCATGATATCATGTAAGGAAGTTCCTGCAAAACCTTTTTGATTGAATAAAGGAGCGGCCTGCTCAATTATAAATTGTCTTGTTTTATCTTTTTTACTCATTTTTTTATTTACTACTTCTCTTGACTTTCGCCATTAGTATTTGTAAAGACCTGCCTCATTTTCAAAATTCTGTCAGGTCCGATTTTTAGTTAGTTTCAGATGTATTGCGATATTACAAACTACTGACGAATTAAAATTATTCACGCACCATTTTACGAAACTCTGCTAAAATATCCCGAGAACCTTCTGGGAGATAAGCGAAATTACCTTCTTTATCAATGATATAATAAGCTGGTAATTTACTTAAATCATAGTTTAATTTCAACTCTTCGTCATTTCCCGCATAAAGATTGACGCCCGGCATCGGAATTCTTCCCATCGTATTGTACCAAGTTGATTCTTGTTCATCTAAACAAATATTCAATAAAACAACACCTATATCTTTCATTTGGTTACGAACTGCAATCGTTTTTCGGAAACCCATTAAACAAGGTTTACACCAAGTCGCCCAATAACTAATATATATAATTTGACCTTGAAACTCGCTCAATGACCGAATTTTACCATTTTTATCTTTCAATAAAAATTCAGGAGCCGCATCTTCATCCGAAAGTTGAATAATGCCATCATAATATTTAGCGACTTTGTTAATATATTTTTCGTGACTGATATTTTCTTTGAAAGAATCAAATTTTTGGTTGGCAATAGCGATATAATTTTCTTTTTTTGCATTGATTAATAACTTCGATAATGTCCAATCACGAGTTTCTGATTTTAATTCTTTATTACCAATCTCATAAAAACCAAAACCCGGATTTGGATCTTTATATTCTTTTCTTAAATAATTGAAATAGATATAAGAAATCCAAAAATTGGTGTAATCCGTATGTGTCAAAGCATCGTTTTCTTGCTTATTCTTAGTTTTGAATTCGTGACGAATTTCTGCTTTTTCAATATCATAAGGCGTCATTTTTGCCTCATTGACAATGAAATATGCCAAACGAGAAATTCCAGTTCCATAACTGATTTTACGATTCAAATATATTTTAAAACCGGAAGAAATCGTATTTAAAGATTGAGCATAATTCATTTTTTCTTTGAATGAAGCCGTAATATCCTCTTCATAATCTTTCAATTCCTTCGATTTCGCATCTGCGACATCTTTTGCCAATAAATTACAACTCAAATAGCCTTTATTGAATTTTTCTATTTTCTTACTTGATTCAAATTGCTTCCGATATTTTGCAAAAGCATTATTATTTGTAGCTGTTTCGCCCGAAAACTTTAAACTATTAATAATATCTTTCGTATCAAAAGTAAATTCGATTCGATTTTCATTTTCAATAAAAATATCGAAATAATAGTCATTATAATTTACGGTAACAATATTACTACCTTGAAAATCTAAGATAAAATAAGCTTCATTTCTTTCATTTAAATTCGCAATCGTCAACTTATTTTCTTCAATTAAAGCATCAATCGTAAATGAAAAATTTATTTCACTAACCGTTGGATTTTTGATTTTCGCCAAAATCGTAATTTCCCGTGCTTGAATGTTGATACACAATAATAATGTCAGTAGTATAAATAGTTGTCTCATAATAGCTTGTTTTATTTTTCGGTAAAAAGGTGTAAGTAGTTGATAGTCAATTTTTTTGAATAAAAGAATCGTTATTACAGTCAAAACTTTAAAATCGTTTATCATTTATACGAACCATAATTATTTCACAACGTTTTAATAAATCAATATTTGTTCTCTCAATGTCCGTTAATTCTATGATAATATTAGCATAAATGGAAACGAATCAATTCAATCTATTAGATAAATATTACCTTTTATAGTTTTGAAATGAGTAGTTATGACGAGCATAAATTGCATTTCAGATAACTTCTAAATTACCTTCCTAAAAGTTTAAAATATTTTCGATTCCAGTGATATATTGTAAGCATCGAATGTTAAAATATTTTCAGCAGGTATTTCAAGTGTACTATTGTCGATTTGAGGTGCATCACATAATTTTTGATTTAAGGTCTCTTTGGTCAAAGTTAAATCTTTTTTATTTAAAAGCCTTTTTTCAATTCATGTGCCTTTTAACATTCAAAACTAATTTTTCATTCATACCGCTCTGAAAAGTAGCGATACGATAACTACAAAACTTCAATGATTATAAACTTCAAAACACAATCTAGCGAAGCTATAATTTGATAAATATTGATTAGTCGAAAATGGAATGTGGTGATTAAAATATATTTCCAAGCTCGCGAAATTATCACATATGAAGCTAAGGCAAAAATTGAACTAAAAAGCACATACGATAAATATAATTGGGTAACAACAGTAAATTAATCTATTCTTGCTTGATTTATAAAAAAATGCTATCCATATTTATCGGAATATATCGTAGTATTACTGCTGTCATTTACCAATAAAAAAATGCGTGAAACAGAATGATTAAACCATAAAAAGTATTATATAAAGTTGGTTTTATTAGTTTTTTTTAAGTAATATTAAATTTTAGCCTAATGTTGCGTCTAAACCATTTTAAGGTAAGAACGTTTTGAAAGGATGAAAATCGATTATTGTGGGAATTATTAAAAATTATAATAGATAAAACTATTTTTCATCATAATTTCAATTGTAAACCTTATTTTTGCGTCGTATGAAGAATATTAGAAATTTTTGCATTATTGCACATATTGATCATGGCAAAAGTACACTTGCTGATCGTTTGTTAGAATTGACACAGACTGTATCTGACCGTGATATGCAGAATCAGGCGTTAGACGATATGGATTTAGAGCGTGAACGTGGTATCACGATTAAAAGTCATGCAATCCAAATGGATTATGTCCGAGATGGGGAAGAATATACTTTGAACTTGATTGATACGCCAGGACACGTTGATTTTTCTTATGAGGTTTCTCGTTCGATTGCAGCTTGTGAAGGTGCGTTACTAATCGTAGATGCTGCACAAGGAATTCAGGCTCAGACGATTTCTAACTTATATTTGGCTTTGGAACATGATTTAGAGATTATTCCGGTTATCAATAAAATTGATATGCCGAGTGCGATGGTTGAGGATGTTCAAGATCAAATTGAGGATTTAATTGGTGTGGGTGCGGATGAAATGGTTTTGTGTAGTGCGAAAACAGGTTTTGGTGTCGATGACGTTTTGAATGCGATTATTGATCGAGTTCCTCCACCAAAGGGTGATCCAGAAGCTCCACTTCAAGCCTTGATTTTCGATTCACATTTCAATTCATTCCGTGGTGTTGTTGCTTATTTTAAAGTATTAAACGGAACAATCAAAAAGTTTGATAACATTCTTTTCATGAATACGAAAGGTCAATATCAAGCGAATGAGATTGGTGTCTTGAAAATGGAACAACTTCCCAAAAAGGAAATTTCCGCTGGAAATGTTGGATATATTGTTACGGGAATCAAGGAATCTAAGGAGATTAAAGTCGGTGACACGATGACTCTGGTAGATAACCCCGCAACCGCTCGTATTAATGGCTTTGAGGAAGTAAAGCCAATGGTCTATGCTGGGCTTTTTCCAATGGAAAGTGACGATTATGAATCTTTGCGAGATAGTTTAGAGAAATTACAATTGAATGATGCATCTTTGGTTTTTGAACCAGAAACATCTGAAGCATTAGGTTTCGGTTTCCGTTGTGGATTCTTGGGAATGTTACACATGGAAATTATTCAAGAGCGTCTGACGCGTGAATTTGACCAAAACTTAATCACAACTGTTCCGAACGTAAGTTATTTTGCGACATTAAATAGAGGTAAAGAGCGGATTTCAATTCGTACGCCGTCAGATATGCCGGAACCGATATTGTTAAAATCAATCGAAGAACCTTTTATTCACGCTCAGATTATCTCGAAACCGGAATATATTGGTGGAATCATTAATTTGTGTTTGGATAAACGAGGAATGATTAAGAATCAAGTTTATCTTTCAGAAACTCGGGTAGAATTGACATTTGAATTGCCTTTAGCAGAAATTGTTTTTGATTTTTATGATCGACTAAAATCAATTTCTAAAGGTTATGCTTCTTTTGATTATCACGTTATTGGTTTTCAAGAATCGGATTTAGTTCGTCTGGATATTAAATTAAATGGAGAACCTGTCGATGCGTTTTCTTCATTGATTCACCGAACAAAAGCGGAATATTTCGGACGTAGATTATGTAAGAAGTTAAGAGAATTATTACCTCGTCAGCAGTTTGTTATTGCGATTCAGGCCGCTATCGGTACGAAAGTTATCGCTCGTGAAACGATTTCTGCATTGAGAAAGGATGTAACTGCAAAATGTTATGGTGGTGATATTTCTCGTAAGAGAAAGTTATTAGAAAAGCAGAAAAAAGGTAAAAAGAAAATGCGTCAAATAGGTTCTGTTCAGATTCCTCAGACGGCATTTATGGCTGTTTTGAAGTTGGATGATTAGTCCACTATTTTTTTTAAAGTAGTAAAGGTTTTTTAATCAAAAACTACTTTTAGTTGACAATTATTTAAGTAAGGGAGTAGGAAAAAAATAACCTACCCACGATTTTTAAAATTAATCACGAAATCCCAGTTTTTTAAATTGGGATTTCGATGAATATATTCTTAGATTCCTTGAAGTTTCTTATTGGATACTTTAACTCTTTTCTTATAATCTTTACCAACGAAATAGACTAACGGGTTCATTTCTCTATGGCTTACTTTTTTCGTAATATTAATAGTGTGCTCAACGGTATCTAAAATCAACGAAGACCAATAATTTTCTAAAGCAGCCTATTCGAGGACTCGGGACTATCAAGTTATATTTACTATGATACGGCAGATAATAAACCATTTGAGTTGGTATTC
>CAWVWD010000150.1:0-8495 GCA_963933585.1 uncultured Saprospiraceae bacterium | reverse complement strand
CAATATTAATAAAGAAATAGATTATACGATTGTGAATCCTCGGAAGTTATCGGTGGATTTACAAATGGATTTGTGTCAGCGTTGTCATTTGCAAGGCATTGCGGTTTTGAATGAAGGGAAGACGTTTTATGATTTTCGTCCCGGAATGAAATTGGCAGAGGTGATGAATGTATTTTTGCCCCGTTATACGAATTCTCATGAGCGATTTATCATGGCTTCACAAGCGGATAGATTGCGATTAAGCGAGTGTTTTAAAACGGGAGAAATGTCGTGTATTACTTGTCATAATCCACACAAAAGTATTGAAGCGACGGCGGTTAGTCAATATAATGATGCGTGTAAATCTTGCCACAAAACGGCAAAAGATGTGTTGTGTTCAGAAACGGAAACGGCACGAAAATCGAAAAATGATAATTGTGTGAGTTGTCACATGCCTCGTTCGGGAAGTATTGATATTCCACATATTAATATTTCTGACCATTATATTAGTAAAGAAAATACACAGTCGAAAGTTGCCAAAAGGCAAAATAATACGAATGAAATTGCGCAGTTTTTAGGGCTAGAAATTTTGACAAAAACGAATCCTGAACCGTTGGAAATGGCGAAAGGTTATATCGCTTTATATGATAAATTCTCACCCGATTTTCAAATGTTGGATTCTGCAAAAAGGTATATCGACCGTTCGAAATTATCAAATGATGAAAAGTTCAAAACGTTCATTCATTACTATTTTGCACGATTTGACTATAATTCGATTATCAATTTAGCAATCAATTTTGATATTTCTAAAATAAATGACGGTTGGACGGCTTATCGAATTGGGGAAGCCTTTTTTAAAAATAAACAATTGGCGGAAGCCCAAAAATATTATGAAAAGTCGGTTCAATTCAAACCATTCAATTTAGATTTCCAACAAAAACTCGGCACAACTTACGCTCAATTACGTAACTTTCCACAAGCTCAAAAAACGTTTGAATTCATTCTAAAAGAAAACCCAAAACGCCCAGATGCGTTGACCAATTTAGGTTTTATCTTAGTTTCGAAAGGTGATTATCGAAATGGCGAAGCGTATTATCAAAAGGCGTTGGCGCTGAATCCCGATTATGAGCAAGCATTGATGAATCAGGCAGGCATTCATTTACAGCGAAATGAATTGGCGAAAGCGAAAGGTTTGTTACAGCGAGTTTTGAGGAAGAATATGGGGAATGAACGAGCAAAGGAGATTTTGGAGCAGTTGTAAAATAATTAATCATCAGGTGACTCAAAGTCACCCGATGATTAGAATATTAATCCCGAATTACAGAAATAGGCATATTTCTATCATAATTTCCATTAATAACAGGCGTTTGTCTATAACTGGTATAAACTTGAACATTCTTTTTGACATAATCGAATAGCTCTGTAATCGTTACGATTTTATCGTTGTTTTTATTGGCTTCGCCTTTTAATCCTTTGATTAAATAATAACTAAAAACACCTTGACGCAAACCACGATATTCAATCGAAGTTTCCTCTGCTTTCGAGGACATCATCAAAGCCGTTCCGCCCGTAGAACCATTCCAAGCATTGTAATAAGAATCAATCATAGTGCCCATATCTTTGTTCGATTTGTCCAAACTTCCCGAATGACAAGCATCTGCTAAGCAGATTTTATGTTTTGCTTTGCTACTTTCAAAAACACCTCGGATTTCAGAATGGTATAATTGATTAGAGGAACCGGTAAAATCACGGGGCAAAAATGCACCATCCATTCCGTGACCGGAGAAGTAAAATAAAATTACATCATCTGCATCTGCTTGACCAAAAAGAGAACGAGTTTCATATAATATTTTACTTTTTGTTGCACTTTCGTCAATTAAAATTCGGAGTTGTTCATCTGGAATTGCACCACCTTCTGGACGTTGTAAAAAGTTCGCCACACGATAAGCATCATCATCTGTGTAGTTTAAACTTTTGATATTTGGATAATTTGCCACACCGACAATTACGGCCCAAATTTTGATTTCTCCGTCGGCGGTTGAAGTATTCGTGTTCGTATTTGTGTTTGTTGTCGGAATATGATTGGTATTATAATCTTCTACCACGTTCGTATTATTGGCACTTGTGCCACCATTAAGTGCTAGATATGAGGCATCATGAGCAAAATAAACGGGATCGGTTCTCATCTGTGTTGTTCCATCCTCATAGACGTAAAGTCCTCGATTTCGACGTTTCCCTTCTTTATAAATACCAAGAAAAAAATCCTTGTCATGCCAGAATTTTATGCCTAAATAATGCTGCACACCGTCTTTCCAAAATCCCGTATGAATATCGCCACTCTTCCAAATATACGTTCCAAATCCATTATTACAATCTCCTTCTACACAGCCGGTTTCATAATAATTCGGTGGATTGACGTAAGTTTTGATTGTTCCGTCATTATGAGCATACATTCCGTGACGGTTTGTTTTTCGATTGCCATTATTATATAAACCGAAGTAGAAATCTCCAGAAATCCAGAATTTCGCACCAAAATAATGTTGCTTTCCATTTTTCCAATAACCAGCATGTAAACCACCATCGTCATAAATATAAACGCCCCAACCATTTTGACAATTACCCGAAACACAACCTTTTTCATCAAATGTCACTGGTGTATTTCGTACTTCAGAATCACCATCATCCCAAACATAAAGTCCTAAACCAGGTTTGCGTATACCTTCTTTATAAAGTCCATACCAGAAGTCGCCATCTTTCCAATATTGCATTCCGAAATAATATTTTTTTCCACCTTTCCAAAATCCGACATACATAGCGCCATCTTCCCAAATAAATGTTCCAAAACCATCCTCACAATCACCAGAAACACAAGCTGCATTTACAGTCAGTGTAGCGAATGTAAAGACCAGTAGTATTATTAAATTTTTCATAATTCCTTAGTTTTTAAGTGGATACAATTATAAAAATTATATCTATTTGTTAGCGTCGTTTCTTTATTTAACATACAATTTATATAAAATAGTATCTAAAATCCAAATTGAAGGAAAGGTAATTGACTTGATTCGTCTGGTTAAGGAGTGAATGTGTAGATTCTGGAGGGTTAAGGGAAGCGGAAATAAAGTAAATTCATATTTCTAAAATAAGAAACAGCTATCTGAAATATTTCAGATAGCTGTTTAACTTATTGATATTTGATCATAAAAATTACTTACGGACGAGCCGTTGCACTAAAGCTGTAAGTTGCTTCTGTATTCGCTCGGTCAACAGTATCATAAATTAATAAATCATAAGAACCCGTTCCATCTACATTATTTGGATAGAAAACGCCTTTTAATTCGATTTCTTGACCAGCAGTAAGTATTAAATCATGTTCGCCAATGTTTTCAGGATAACAAAGATTGTGATCACAAATAGCGGTTGCCCAACCTGAAGGAATAGTTACATTTTGACGGATCCAGTATAAAGTAACTTCTATATCAGAAGTATTTTTTATAGTTATTTTTGCATTAAGTTCAGCATCAGAAGCAGCACCTGATATGGTGTAATTGACTTCGGTAACGGTGAAGCTTGGTTCTGCAGGTGTATCATCAGGAGAACATGACGAAATCGTTAAAGCAACTACAGCGAAGATTGCCAATGCTAAAAATTTAAATTTTTTCATAGAAATTTGATTTTTTAATAATATTTTAATGAATGCTTTATTAGAAAATAGTATTTATGATTGCAAATAATTAAAGGCGGTTGTGCTAAATTTTGAAGTATTTATTAGGTAAGATAAACCTATTTTTATTAAATTTTGGTGCACATATAATTTCAAATTATAATCTTTGAACATTATTATTGTAACAAAATTAATGTTTTTTATCCTTTTGCCATAGAATACTCACGACCCTAACGTTTTAAGTGGTCAAATTATCGTTTAGATGCAAAGAAATTTTGAAATTCACTTTTGAAATCTACAATAAGGAATGGAAATTAGGTAAATATCATTTATCAGTAGCTTATTTTTTTCTTATTTTCTGTTTTAGAAGTGAGTGTTTATAGGGATAAACAATCAATTGAAATGAAAAAAAGGGAAAAAGAAGCCGTTAAAAGAGATATTTGTTTTGTTTCCATTCCTAAGTTAGAAGCGTATAAATATTCTCTCAAAAAGTATCATTTACTTAGGCTTACTTATTATATATTAGAACTTTAGGTTTTGTTTTTATAACGATGAGGTGATAAGTTACTTATTTTTTCATCGTTACTTATTACATTTGTGGTACCGAATTACTTAAACAGACTCTATAAAATCAAATGGAATATAAACGATGAAAAATAAGATTAATTTACTAATAATGTTGGCTATACTTTTCATGGCAGCTTGTCAAAAAAAAATAGATAAGAATAGTCTTAACGGAACTTGGCAGATTTTTACTATTAAAGCGGAGAAACAACAACAAAATCCTGTGGCTTATTGGCTTAATATCGAGGACAATCGTTTTCAGTGGGGAGACGGTAGTTTCGTAATTGATAGCGGAGCTTGGGTTTTGGATGAAGCAGAGATGATTGTACTTTTGGATAGTGATAGCGGAACAGAAGACGATTCTGAATGGATTTTAAATTTTCGAAATGATACATTGACGCTCGAAGGAACGGAGAACAAAACGAATTCTTATAAACGATATATGGAAGCTGTCGCCATAAAAAATCGCCCATTACAT
The DNA here is from genome assembly GCA_963933585.1 of uncultured Saprospiraceae bacterium. GTDB lineage: Bacteria > Bacteroidota > Bacteroidia > Chitinophagales > Saprospiraceae > CAWVWD01. Next base: position 3,813 of record CAWVWD010000150.1, on the reverse strand, counting down.
TTCAGAGATAGAGTTATTGGAAATTGGAAGTTTGAGGAAGTCGCTATTGATAGTATTATTCAACCTAAAAACGAGGAAGCGTTCATTGAATTTAATGAAAATGGAAAATGGTATGCTCAAGGAGATTCTGGCGTTTGGCTAATGAATCCTTATGCTCCAATTTTAAAGGTGAATGCGATTACCGGTCAACCATTGAATGAATGGTTGGTTATATTTAAGGATGAGAAAATGAATTGGATTGGGACAACCGGTTTAGGACAGGACAAGTATACGGTGAAATTAAATAGAGAGTGATTTTCTTAAATAACGAATTCTTAAGTAACGGTTAAATAGGTTGAGGTAAATATTTTGAGCGTAAAAGGCGATTATTAATTTATAAATTATTGATAATTAGACCTGCGAGGTTTTTACGGATAAATTATGCAAACCTACTTAATAGCAGATTGACAAAAAACAGAATTTTAATAATAAAACGTTGTGAAAATGAGTAAAAATTATGTTGCAATTATGGCAGGAGGAATCGGAAGTCGTTTCTGGCCTGGAAGTAGAGAATCAAGACCGAAACAATTTTTAGATATTTTAGGTATTGGAAAGTCGTTGATACGTTTAACTTTTGAACGGTTTCTAGAGGTTTGTCCCAAAGAAAATATTTTTATTGTTACCAATAAAATGTACAAGGATCTAGTAAAGGAACACTTACCCGAACTAACAGATAATCAGATTCTTTGTGAACCTTCTCGAAATAATACAGCGCCTTGTGTGGCTTATACCTGTTTTAAGTTAGAAGGGCTTGAGCCGGATGCAAACATTATCATTGCACCTTCTGATCATATTATTTTGGATCAACCTGCTTTTGTTAAAACGGTTAATAAAGGTTTGGACTTTGTGCGTAATAATGAGGCTTTACTGACTTTGGGAATCGAACCAACGCATCCGAATACTGGATATGGTTACATCAAATTTGATTCAGAAAATACAGATGGTGTCCACAAAGTTGCGGCATTTACAGAGAAACCGAATTTAGAAACAGCGAAAGCGTTTGTGGAGGAAGGAACTTATCTTTGGAATGGCGGGATTTTTATTTGGAATGCAAAAACGATTTTGAAATCATTCCAAACGAATGCCAAGGAGATTTATGATATTTTAGAAAAGGGAAAACCTTTTTATAATACGCCTGAGGAGCAAAACTTCATTGACGAAGCGTATCCAACGACGCCAAGTATCTCTGTAGATTATGCGATTATGGAAAAGGCAGAGAATGTTTATACGATTCCGTCATCGTTTGGTTGGTCCGATTTAGGAACTTGGGGATCATTATTTATTGAATCGGATAAGGATGAAAATAATAATGCGATTAATGGTAATGAAGTTCAAATCGAGGATGTTAATAATTGTTTGATTCGCATGCCGAAAGATAAGTTATTGGTAGCCAAAGGTTTGGATGATTATATTATTATTGATGAGGATGATGTTTTATTGATTTATCCAAAATCAAAAGAACAGGAAATTAAGAAAGTTGTACAAGGAGTAGGAGCGAAAGGTGGTAAGAAATATTTGTAGAAATATTATTCCCATATAAGTACCAGAAAACGTCAATTTAATGAGTTTTTATTTGAATATATTTTCAAATTGGAAATTCATAAAATTGATGTTTTTTTATATTGTGGAGTATTTTATTAAAAAATAGAAGTGAGGTAACTTTAGGTTTACCTTTTTCTATCAAGTGTAAAAGAAGTGATAGAATTACGTGGTAGATTGTTAAGTATTTTTTACCTTCCTTATGATACAATGTCACTGTTAAGGAAAAAGGTTATAAAAAAGGGAATTATGAGGTCAATTTTTTCATTAAAAGTGCTGATTTTTTTTGGAATAATTTTCAATCTGCTGTCTTGTGAAGAGAATATTTTAAATAATAAACAGGGAAAAAAAGAATCCGAATATATTGATAGCTTATTAGAAGCATCAGATATTTATCAAAATAGTATTGATTCTATGCTATTGTTAGCTAAGGATGCAAGTCAATTATCAATAGAACATAATTATCAAGCAGGTTATTTACGAGGTCTTTTACAACAAGGAATTGCTCACTTTTATAAGGGAGAGGATTCCATTGCGATGTCTAAAATAAAGATAATTGAGCAAAAAGAATTAAGTATTGGAGAAGGTTTTGAATTAATAATTGCTAGAAAAAATAGTTTAAGAGGGAGTATTTATTATAATCAATATTTGTATGATTCTGCGGCTATTTATATGTTTGAAGCACTACAAATGTTTGAAAGTCAAAAAGATACATTGCAAGTCGCTATGGTTTCTGCCAATATTGCAAGTAATTATATCTTGATGGGAGATTCTGAGAAAGCCTTAGAATTTACGAAAAAAGCAGAACTGAATTTTCAAAAAAAGAATCATGGAGAAGGTTTAACGGCTGTTTATGAGCGGATAGGAAGTGTTTATTTAGGTCAAGAACAGTATGATTCTGCCTTGTTCTACTTTAAAAAATCATTAAGGTTTGCCAAAAAAATAAATCATGTTTATTTCATTGCGAATGGTTGTCATAATGTTGGCTCTGTTTATACAAAGCAGGAACAATTCAAAATAGGAGGAACGTATCTTCAGCAAGCGGTAACCTTATATGAAGAACAGGATAACTTATTGGGTTACGCGATGACGATTAGCCTTTTAGCTCAGGTTGATTTTGCCCAAAAGAAATATCAATCTGCATTGTCGAAATACCAGCGTGTAAATAAAATAGCATTGGAACATCATTATTTATCTTTGCAAAAAGAAAGTAGCGAACAACTTTCAAAAATCTACGAGGAACAGAAGAGGTTTGAATTAGCTTTAATGCATAATCAAAAAGTTAAGGTTATAACGGATAGTCTTAATAATACGGAACGACTTAAAACGATCAATAAACTCGAAAACCAGTATTTGAATGCTCAAACCAATAGGATTATTTTAGAACAAAAGGTAGGTATTCAAAGAGAAAGAAATCGAGGTTTGTTACTTTCATTAATATCAATTATCATTATTGCTATTTCCTTTTTTGTAATTTGGAAAAGGAAGGCGGAGAATAAGTTATTATCTGAAAAAAATGAATTAATCGAAAGCCAGCAATTGGAATTAAAGCATAGAACGGAAAATCAATTAGAACAATTAAGTGACTTGTTTGCCATTTATGGTTTAATGAATACAGGGAATACGGAAGTATTGAAGGAGGCTCAAAGTAGGGTTGAAGCGATTAATTTGGTTTATAGATATTTGGAGAACAATAAAGGGAATGATATTGATATTAAGCCTTTTATCGTGAAATTAGTAAATAATATATTAATTATTTACGGTATTCAAAAAGATGAGATTGATGTGAAAATAGATATTGTAAATACTAAAGTAGGTGTGAATAAAACTCAAATTATAGGACAGATTATAAATGAAATTTTGAATAATACGTTTAAACATGCTTTTGGAACAAGGACTGAAAAGAGAGAGATATTCGTTAGCTTATCTCAAACCGACTCTATTTTTGAATTAAGAGTAGTAGATAATGGGCAGGGGTTTGATTCAAATAAGCTAAAGACGGATAGAATGGGACTTTCGCTTATTGCTGCTTTTGTTAAATCTCTTCGAGGAGAAATGATAACAGAAACTGGAGATAATGGCACGAAATATAGGATTAAATTCACTCAAGTATCGTAAAATCAATAGACTTTATGTTGAAGTTTTCTTACAGCATGGATAAAGACAACTTAGCTGCACAGATTTTTTAGAACAATATCTACCGTAATATCAATGCTTTTTTACCCAAAGAAGCAA
>CAWVWD010000149.1:0-8496 GCA_963933585.1 uncultured Saprospiraceae bacterium | reverse complement strand
TATTTGGACTGAAGTAGAGGCGGATTTCCAATATGCAGTTGATAATTTACCAAGTAGTCAGGGAGAAATAGGACGACCTACTTCATGGGCAGCTAAAGCATTTTTAGGTAAAACTTATTTATATCAATCTAAATGGACAGAAGCTTCTACCCTATTAAATGATGTAGTTGATAATGGTCCTTATTCATTATTGCCAGATTATGTAGATAATTTTAGAGCAGCAGGAGAAAGTGGACCTGAATCCGTTTTTGCTGTTCAATTTACAGCTGATGATGGACAATCTTACAACGGAAATATAGGAGGTGCTTTAAACTTCCCTAATCCTGGACCATTTGGTGCTTGTTGTGGTTTTTACCAACCTACGCAAGATTTGTTAAATGCTTACCAAACCGGTACGGATGGTTTACCTCTTTTAGATACTTATAATCAACAAGATGTAACAAGTGATTTTGGTATTGCAAGTGCAGATGCTTTCACGCCTTACGCTGGTTCTTTAGATCCACGAAGTGATTATACGGTTGGTCGTAGAGGTATTGATTATAACGGTTATGGTGCACACCCAGGTCAGGATTGGATTAGAGCAACGCCTCAAGATTATTCCGGTCCATATTTACCTAAGAAAAATGTATATTGGGATGGAGAAGAAGATGTTAACCAAGGTACTGGTGGCTGGGGACAGCAACTTTCAGGTATTAATTATTATATCATGCGTTATGCAGATGTTTTATTAATGGCTGCAGAGGCAGCAGCAGAAACAAGTGACTTGGCAACTGCTTTGGCAAATGTGAACGAAGTAAGAGCACGAGCAAAAACTTCTTCTTACATGCAAGCAGTAGATGGCTCTGGAGATGCAGCAAATTATGTCGTAGAACCTTATGTCGCTTTCGCAGATCAAGATATTGCTAGAAAAGCAGTTCGTTTTGAAAGAAGATTGGAATTAGGGATGGAAGGACATAGACTTTTTGACTTAAGAAGATGGGATATAGCAGAACAAGTAATGACTGATTACTTCGCAAATGAAACGAGAACTATCACTAACTTTGGACCAAAAGCAAGTGCTTATCAAGGTATATATGATATTTTTCCAATTCCACTTAGTGCAATTGATTTAAGTGGTGGTGCGTTGACGCAGAACCCAGGGTACTAATATATCCTAACTATAAAAATCAATTAATTTAATTTTAATTGATAAATTTATACGTTATAAATTTAATTAATACATGGAAGGAATAGCATTTTAAAAATGCTGTTTCTTCCATTTTTTTGGCTCTTTGATAATTTCTGCCTGTAGCAGCTGCGCTCAGCTGCCGAAAAATATGGAGACCGTTGCGGCAGCTAAAATAGCTGTTACGAAAGTCTCCACTTATTTCAGTTTTGCAGAAATTGCCAGAGAGCCATTCTTTTAAATATCATGCTGTATGAAATTTCTTTCATTTTTGGGACTAGGATTATTATTATTATGCCTATTTTCTGGTTGTTCCAATCCGACTTCAAAAACAGAGCAAACCTTGTTTCAGTCGCTTCCATCTAATCAGACAGGAATTGACTTTGCCAATCAGTTAGCTGAAAATGATAGTTTAAATTATTTCACCTATGCCTACATTTATATGGGCGGAGGTGTTTCAGCAGGAGATATTAATAATGATGGATTAATTGATCTATTTTTTACCGGTAATATGGTTGATAATAGACTTTATTTAAATAAAGGCAATTTACAATTTGAAGATATTACTCAATCCGCAGGAATGAGTGGCGATGACCGTTGGTACACAGGTACGACGATGGTTGACATCAATAATGATGGATTTATAGATATTTATTGTTCCGTTAGTGGAAAATTTGGACCCAAAGAAAACCAATTATTCGTCAATAACGGAGATAATACCTTTACAGAACAAGCCGAAAAGTACGGTATTGCCGATCCTAGTAACAGTGTGCAAGCTACTTTTTTTGATTATGATTTAGATGGTGACTTAGATTTATATGTCGCTAATTACCCACCTACGCCATTTAATGTACCTAACTTTCACTACGCTTTCAAACAGAAATCTCCGAAACCCTTAGAGATGGATAGGCTTTATCAAAGAGAAGGAGATCGTTTCATTGATGTGACAGAGGCCGCAGGATTAAAAACTTTTGGACTGTCTTTAAGTGCGACCGTTGGCGACCTCAATCAAGATGGTTATCCAGATTTATACGTATCTAATGATTTTAGTACGCCTGATTATCTTTTTATTAATAATCAAGATGGTACATTTTCAGAGCAAGTCAGACAAAGTACAAAAAACACCTCTTTTTACGGAATGGGCGTAGATATCGCTGATTTTAATAATGACCAATTATTAGATATTTTACAAGTAGATATGACGGCAGAAAAAAACCGTCGGGCGAAAGCAAACATGGCGAGTATGAGTCCTCAACTATTTTGGAGTACCGTTAATTCGGGTTTTCATTATCAATATATGCAAAATAGCCTACAACTAAATAATGGTAACCTCTCCAATGATACCCGACCTGATTTTAGTAATGTGTCAAGATTAGCTGGTATTTCTTCTACCGACTGGAGCTGGAGTCCGCTATTGGCCGATTTAGATAATGATGGCTGGAAAGATATTTTTATTGCGAATGGAACCAGAAGAGAAATCAATAATCGAGATTTTTTCTCATCCATCCAAAAAGGCGTTCATAAAGACAGTACACTTGCCAAAACATTGGCGATTCCTTCCGAAAAAATTGCCAATTATGTGTATCAAAATAAGGGTGACTTAACCTTCCAACAAAAAAATATAGACTGGGGCATGCCAGAAAAAACCTTCTCGAATGGTTGTGTGTATGTTGATTTAGATAATGATGGTGATTTAGAAATCATTGTAAATAATATTGACGGTGTTGCGATTATTTATGAAAATATGAATCCTGCGAAAAATAATCATTTAACCTTAAAGTTTAAAGGTTCAATTAATAATCCATTAGGCTTAGGCGTAAAAGCCACCTTATTTGCCGGCGGAATGCAACAATATCAAGAATTGACATTGACCAGAGGCTTTCAATCATCCGTTGCTCCACAATTGCATTTTGGCTTAGGTCAGGTAACCCAAATTGATTCTATTCAAATCACTTGGTTTGACAAAAAAGTGCAAGTCCTTAAAAATGTGCCTATTAATAAGACTTTAGAAATAGCCTATACAGCAGCCAATCAACCCAATAATTCTCCAATTAAAAACAGAGAAAAAATATTTGAAACCGAAACCAATATACCAAAAGTAGTTAACCACAAACATATTGAAAACCTTTATAACGATTTTGAAAAAGAAATTTTATTGCCGCACCAAACCTCTATGTTTGGGCCTAATATAGCCGTCGGAGATTTGAATGGAGATGGTCGAGATGATTTAGTCGTCGGTGCTTCTGCCAATAATAGCACGGCCATATACTTACAAAACAAAACAGGATTTAGCCAATTAGAAACGTCCATATTTGAAGCCGATAAGATTTCGGAGGATATGGGCATTCATATTTTTGATGTCGAAAATGATGGCGATAAAGATATTTATATTGCGAGTGGTGGCAACGAATTTACACCTAATGCGCCAGCATTGCAAGACCGACTTTATATAAATGACGGACAAGGAAACTTTACAAAAGCAGCCAATGCCATTCCTCAGATATTAGTCAGCAGTTCAAGGGTGCATAGTTGTGATTATGATAAAGATGGCGATTTAGATCTCTTTGTCGGTGGAAGATTAGTCCCAGGGAATTATCCTGCGCCGACCAATAGTTATTTACTCGAAAATAAAAGTGCAGGAGATAATATATTTTTTGCAGATGCAAGCCCATCTATGTTAGCAAAAGCTGGAATGGTCACGGATGCTTTATGGACGGATTTTGACCAAGACGGTTGGACAGATTTGATTGTAATCGGAGAATGGATGTCCATTATGGTTTTAAAAAATGAAAAAGGAACATTTAAAGACGTTTCTGCTTCTTTAGGTTTGGAAGATACGAGAGGTTGGTGGTTTGGGATTGCCGAAGGAGATTTTGACCAAGATGGAGATATCGATTTTCTAGTTGGAAACCTAGGCGAAAACTATAAGTACAAAGCCAATGAAGAAGCGACTTTCGATATTTATTTTGATGATTTTGACGACAATAATACCAAGGATATTGTCTTGAGCTACGTCAACGAAGGTGAAGAATATCCAGTGCGAGGTCGCCAATGTTCTGCTCAACAAATGCCAGCAATCAAAGCTAAATATAAAAATTACGACTCTTATGCCAATGCCACTTTATCCGATGTTTATACCAAACAAGCATTGGAAAATGCGTTGCATTATCAAGTCAAATCTTTCGCCAATATCTATTTAGAGAATAAAGGCAATCGTTTTGAAATTCACCGCTTACCAAACCTAGCACAGATATCTTCTATTAATCAGATTCTGGTCGATGATTATGATAAAGATGGCCATTCAGATGCTTTAATAGTAGGTAATCTCCATGCTTCGGAAGTAGAAACACCCAGAAATGACGCAGGAATAGGTTTATTTTTAAAAGGAAATGGAAAAGGTCAATTTGAACCTGTTTTGAGTAGAGAAAGTGGATTTTATGTACCAGGAGATGCTAAGGATATGGCAAAAATTACGATTGGCAATAAGGATTATCTGGTAGTCGCTAAAAATTCTGATTTTCTACAATTCATTCGTATTAAAGAATAAGAGAATATATTATGCCCTTTCTATTGAAGGGCTTTCCCATAAAAAATAATCGTGATAAAAACGATTGATATTTAGGATTTCGACTTGTCGAAATGTATTTTTTTGACAGAATTCATAGGATTTTACAAGGTTTTTGCAAAGCAAAAATCACTTTATCCTGTAAAACCTTATTAATTCTGTCTGAAAATAACCTCAAATTAGCTTGTCTGATTTTTATAAAAAAGCCGTTATAATTGATTGGTCGAAAGATACTTTGAACTCATACTCAGAACGGGAAATCGTCAAGTCTTCGTAAATCGGTTCGGAGTGTCCGCAAATACAGCTTATACGAATATCAAAACTATTCCGCAGCCAACACTTATACTTTTGAGGAGCAAACAATTTATTAATTCCTGTGGAAAATGCCTATAGATTTCAGACAGATTTACCAGATGATACCTTAGTCAAGTTAATAGTGTCAAGTAGATTTTGCATCAAAATTTGTCGAGAACAAGGCAAAATTTATTTGCATAGCTATAGTTATGAAAATAAATTTCAACGAAGTTGTCGGCAATGTTTTGTCAAAAAATACCGACACAATTTTCTAAAAAACATACCCGATTTTAACATTTTCATTATCTTCACCTTATGAATAAAATTGATATTCGAACGGTAAACGTTGTGCAATACTTGCAGCCCTTGCGAGAGGGCGGATCACTTCCGGCTATCGTAAAAGCGGACGATGATTTTTTGTATGTTTTGAAATTTCGAGGTGCGGGACAGGGAAAGAAAGCCTTGATTGCTGAATTAATTGGTGGCGAACTCGCACGAGCAATGGGCTTAAAAATGCCAGAGTTGGTTTTTATGAATTTAGATGATTCATTTAGTAAAACAGAACCAGATGAAGAAATTCAAGATTTGCTAAAATTCAGTGTAGGACTAAACCTTGGTTTACACTTTTTGTCGGGAGCAATTACTTACGATCCCTTGGTTTCTGTTGCCGATTCTATTTCTGCGTCTAAAGTGGTGTTGTTGGATAGCATGATTACGAATATTGACCGAACGGTAAAAAACACGAATTTATTAAACTGGAAAAGTGAATTATGGTTAATTGATCACGGCGCGAGTTTATATTTTCATCATAATTGGCGAAATTGGGAAGCACATCTTACGCGTACTTTTCCGAGTATTAAAGATCATGTCCTGTTGGACAGAGCCGATGATTTGATGAAAGTTGCTGCGGATATTCCAAATTTAATTACCCCCGAACTGATTCAAGATATTGTTTTCGCTATTCCCGAAGATTGGCTGATGGAAGAATCGAATATTTTAAATCCTGACGAAATGAGAGCGGCTTATATTCGCTTCTTGAATTCTAAACGCACCAATATTGAATTATTAGCAAAAGAAGCCGTAGATGCAAAATAGAGAAACTTATGAATTCGCCATTATTAGAATTGTTCCAAAAGTAGAACGAGAGGAATTTTTGAATGTTGGCGTAATACTTTTTTCTAAACGTAAAAAGTATCTTAAAATGGCGTATCAAATTGACGAAAAACGAATGGCTGCTTTTTCAACTGAAATTGATATTGCGGCATTAAACGCTTATTTAAAAGGATGGGAATTAGTTTGTGAAGGTGCTCCAAATGGTGGGAAAATTGGAGAATTTGATTTGGCGTTTCGATTTCGTTGGTTGACGGCTTCGAGAAGTACGATAATTCAAAGTTCTAAAACACATCCTGGTTTGTGTGATAATCCGCAAAAGGAGCTGGAGGATTTGTTTGAGTTGTACGTTTTGTAACGTAATTTTAAAACGATACACTTTTTCAGTAAACTGAAAAGATGGACTATTTCGCCACAGATTTGCACGGATTATACAGGTTATTATCGACTTTACCAATAATGGAGATATTAGACCGCTTGTGAATCGTACCTACGTTCAATCAAAGTGTAATTTGATTTTCGAACCAGACTTTGGGATGAACTTTGGAGCGGAAAATATAGCTGCTGCTCATTATTTATGGAGAAGCTTCGATAATCATTATATCTCAATCCAATTATTGAAAAAAGAAATTAAAGGAAAGAAATTTTAGAATAGAGCTTATCGGTTAGGTGAACTATTTATAATTAATTATCCAATGACCTTTGTGTCACCATCAATTCAAAGCGAAAAGTTTGGTCATGATTTGAGAACGATAGAACTCGGTGGTGAAATTACTCGGGTTAAAATTGCTTTACCGCCACCTTTTCAATCCACTTTTCCAGGTATAAGTTGGATTTTACCACATTTAGAAACAGAACAAAAGGATTTAATCAAAAGTATTGACAGTTCTGAAGCCAATATTTTAGGAAATATCTTGAGGAAAAACAACTGTTACATGACGAATTAGACTATCATAATGCAAGGGCAAACGCACCAATTATTTTGCTCAACAACTTAAAACAATATATTATATTGTTTATTAGATTTAATTACGGTTGAATAAAAATAGTATTTGTTAATAAAATTCTATTTTTCTTGATAAAAAGAAGCAAACTTGCCCGTTCATGCAGCAGGCGGGAACCAAGGCTTTATTCATGATGTTCATAGAATTGCGTATGATTTTCAAGATAAATTGACGACCGAATTGTTATTTCCGATTGCAGAAGTCAATCCCGATTACGAGCAATTGATGAATTATACCAAAGGACTTTCTGATACTTATGCTGCCATAAAAAGTAAAAAAGCAACGGCATTTAAGAAAGTCGTGACAACTTTGAAGCCTGACTTCTCAAGTAATATGCCTTCGGGTTTTAATTTACCGGATTTGTTAGTCGTTGTCACTTTGAGTGAGGTTATCAATAAAAAACGGATTTACACAAATTAAAAATCTGCATAAATCCGTTTTCATCCGTTAAATCTATATTCCTTTTTCATCAATAAAAAGTCTTCCCATTTCTTGCCATTCTCCGCAACAAAGGCGAACAACGGTAACGACTTTCTCGATAATCATCAAACATCGCATCCAAACGAGCAACGACGGTTTCAATTCCAATTTCGTCTGCCCATTTCAATAAACCTTTTGGATAATTCACCCCTTTCGTCATTGCCGTATCAATGTCATCCCGAGTCGCCACATTCAAAAATAAAGCATCAGCCGCTTCATTTATCAACATCATGATGATTCTAGAAACGATATATTTTCCTAAATCCTCGGCTTTATTCGGTGCTGCATTCACCGCATTTTCGCTGTAATCATAAAACCCTTTTCCAGTCTTTCTTCCCAAATATCCAGCTTCCGCCAAACGCTTTTGCGTAAACGACGGCTTATATCTATCATCGAAATAAAAAGCAGTAAAAACAGTTTCCGTCACCGTATAATTCACATCGTGACCGATATAATCCATCAAGGTAAAAGGACCCATTCTGAAACCGCCAATTTCCGTCATTGCCCAATCAATCGTCGCCGCATCAGCGACATTCTCTTCCAATATTCGCAACGCTTCGCCATAAAACGGACGAGCGACCCGATTGACAATAAACCCTGGCGTATCTTTCGCCAAAACCGTCAGTTTTCCCCAAGAATCAACCGTAGATTTTGCTTTTTGCAGAATAGCTTCCGAAGTCTGAACTGCTGGAATAATTTCCACCAATTTCATCAATGGCGCAGGATTAAAGAAGTGAATACCAACCACTCGTTCCGAATGTTCACAAGCGGCAGCAATCGAAGCAATCGACAACGAAGAGGTATTCGAAGCCAAAATACAATCTTTGGAAACAATGTTTTCTATATTCGCTACGGCCAGCTCGGAATTCCAGCCATTA
>CAWVWD010000148.1:0-8554 GCA_963933585.1 uncultured Saprospiraceae bacterium | reverse complement strand
ATCCATCAAATTGGCAGCAATTAAAATATAATCCGTTTCGCTTAAATTTTCATTTAATTCAAAACCTACTTCAAAGTCAGAACGCATCAAACCAACTTCTTGTAAGGTTTTAATACGATTTTCGACTTCAATTTTTATTGCCAATAATTCATTATAACTTAAATCTCTTCGAATTTGATTAAGCAAAACTCGTTTGCTTAATGATAACCCTAATTGTTCAGATAGTTTTAGATATTCGTTGTTAATTATAGCAATATCCTGTTGCATTTGTTCCGAGCAGAATTCTATTGTACTAGAGGTTATTTTGGAAGTAACTCCATCTTTTTGTTGCATTACTTCAGTAAAATGTAAACGTTCTGTACTTATAAAATAAATAGGAATTTCATTAACTAATTTAAAAACAGAATCTTTATAATTTAATGGAAAATATTTTTTTCTTCTTACTCTTTTTCTTCTAGTGTCTGTTTTTCCTACATTTTCATGTTCAATTTCCTCTCCGTTATAGTTAAATAGAAGTAAGTCATCTTTAAGGCCATCTAAAACATCACCATTCTCAAAAGTTAAAACAAATTTTTGAAAAGGTAACTTTACCAATTCCTCAAATTTACCATCATAAAAATAATCCAAAATTCGAAAAATCATCGTCTTTCCAATTCCATTAATTCCATAAACCACGGTCAAATGCTCGTCTTGGTTTAATGGAATCGTATGGTCGAACATATCGAAAAGTCCCTCAATACGAATTTCTGTAATTCTCATATTTCTTGTGAATTTAGTTTTATGTAAAATAGCAAAACATTTTAATAAAATCAAAACATTTCCAATTCGTCCATCAATTTTCACTTTCCTATCTTTGTCCGCTGTTTTAAATTTAGATTTAAAACCATAAATTGAATTTGTAATTGAACACTGAAATTGAATTTTAAATTATGTCTTACCTCGACGAATTAAACGATGTACAACGCAAAGCAGTAACAACGATTGATGGACCAGTTTTGGTGGTTGCCGGACCGGGTTCTGGGAAAACTCGTGTGCTGACGTATCGGATTGCGCACTTGATAAAATCGGGCGTTCCGGCGTATAAAATTTTGTCTTTGACGTTTACTAATAAAGCGGCTCGGGAAATGAAAGAGCGGATTTCAAGAGTGGTCGGTGACAAGGCGAATCAAGTTTGGGCAGGTACGTTTCACTCGATTTTTGCACGAATTCTGAGGGTTGAAGCATCGAAAATTGGTTATCCAAATAATTTTACGATTTACGATAGACAAGATTCGGAATCGGTTGTAAAAGCGATTTTGAAAGAGCAGAACTTGGATCCAAAAGTTTATAGTCCTCGAAGTGTTTTAAGTCGTATTTCTTCTTCAAAATCAAATCTGATTACGCCAAAAGCGTATGCAACGGATGAACATCTGAAGATGCAAGATAAAGCGGCGAAAATGCCACATTTGCATGCTATTTATGCGTCGTATATGATTCGATGTAAACGAGCAGGAGCAATGGATTTTGATGATTTATTGTATCAAATGTTTTATTTATTGTATTCTAATCCGGATGGTATTTTGGAGAAATATCAAAAGAAGTTTTCGCATGTTTTGGTGGATGAGTTTCAGGATACGAACTTTCTGCAATATTCAATCATCAAGCGTTTGGTGAACTTTCCAAAAAGTCCACAAAATATTTGTGCGGTCGGTGATGATGCGCAAAGTATTTATGCGTTTCGTGGCGCGACAATTCAGAATATTTTAGATTTTGAAAAGGATTATAAAGGATTACAAACCTTCAAATTAGAACAAAATTATCGCTCAACGGAACATATCGTTAAAGCGGCAAATAATATTATTAAGCATAATAAACGCCAAATTAAAAAAGATATTTGGAGTGATAAAGGGGAAGGGGAGAAGATACGATTATTGCAAACGGCAACTGATAATGATGAAGCAAAGCAGATTGCTTCTATTATTGTGGAACAAAAAAATCGATATCATTTATATAATAAAGATATTGCGATTTTGTACCGAACGAATGGTCAATCAAGGATTTTTGAAGAATATTTGAGGCGTTATAATATTCCGTATAGAGTATTTGGAGGTTTATCATTTTATCAACGAAAAGAGGTGAAAGATATGGTCGCTTACTTGCGCGTCGCTGTAAACCCCAGCGATGAAGAAGCACTGAAACGCGTGATTAATTATCCCAAAAGAGGTATTGGCAAAACGACAATTGATAAATTAACAATGATTGCTTCGCAGACAAATCGCAGACTTTGGGATTTATTATTGGAGTTCAAAGGTTCGGCAAGGGCGACAACAGCAATCGGTGGTTTTGTTAAAATGATTGTCAATGTTCAAAAAAAGTTAGACGAAAAAGATGCCTTTGAGTTAGCGAGTGAAATCGCTAAAAAATCAGGAATATTACAAAATTTAAAAAGTGATGTCACGATAGAAGGTGCGAATCGTTTGGAGAATTTTACGTCGCTTTTGGATGGTATCAAGGATTTTGTGGAAAACGATGAAGTGATTGATGATGCGACCGTTCCTGATAAAAAATTAGGAACTTATCTTCAAAATATTGCTTTACACACGGATTTGGACGAAAATAAATCGGATGATGTCGTGACGTTAATGTCGGTTCATTCCTCTAAAGGTTTGGAGTTTGCTTCGGTTTTTGTCGTTGGCGTAGAGGATAATTTATTTCCATCTTTTATGTCGAGAGAAAATAAGGAAGGCGTGGACGAAGAACGTCGATTATTCTATGTTGCCGTGACTCGTGCCGAGCGTTTTTTGACGTTGAGTTATGCTAAAATGCGTTATCGTTTCGGGAAAAGTCAAACTTGCGAGCCAAGTCCATTTTTGGATGAAGTGGGTTATGAGCATGTTGAACAAACGGGTGGATTATCACAGACAAATCAGCGTTCAAGCGTTACTTTTTCAAAAACTTCGCCAAGTCGTTTCCGCAAAAGTACCGAACTTTCTCCCTCGGATATTCCAGATTTCAAAGTCGTTCCTGCGGCAATGATTAAAGAAAATATGACGGTTTTGCATAAGCGATTCGGTCGTGGACAGGTGACTAAAATTGAAGGTGGCGAAAGTAAAGTCGCAACGATTATTTTTGATTCTGCAGGCGAAAAACGGATTATGTTGAAATTTGCAAAATTGGGGATTGAGAAGTAGTTTTTTAGTCCGTTAGAAATCGTGTCGGTTTTTAAAATCGATACGGTTTAATTACTTAAAATTATGCCCATTAAAAATATTAGTAAAGTTTTAATCATATAAAAAATTGAAAAAAGTTCCTGAAAGCAATAATTATTTTTCTTAATGCGTTTTGGTATTAAGTTTATTTTAATGGACAACGTTTCCATTATTTGAATGTTTACTTTATTGCATTACCTCACCATTAATATATATTGACATGAATACTAACTTTACTGAAGATTTACTTGTAAAGTATCTCTATGGCGAAGTTTCTATTGCGGAAAAACACCTAGTCGAGGAAAGTTTGGAAAACAATTGGGAACTTCAAGAACTTTACGAATCGATGCAAAAGAGTCATCGAGAATTACCTAAAGTACAGTTTTCTCCTGAGAAAAATGTAATTCAAAATATCTTGAAATACAGCAAGGAACAAACTGCTTTAGAACCACATTTTTAAGATTTTTCAATCTTACCGTACAAATTCAAAAATTGCATATTTTTTAAAAAACGCCTTGGAACACTTACCGTTCTGAGGCGTTTTTTTGTGCGAATGTGTATGGCACAAATGGTATAGCGTAGAGAGATAATTGTCTTAACATTGAAAAATTCTTATACTTTCTAAAATTGTATCTTTAAACCTTTAAATCTATAAGCATGAGATTATTAATACAAAGAGTAAGCGAAGCATCGGTGACGATTGATAAAAAAGTAAAATCAGCAATTGGTAAAGGATTGTTGGTTTTGGTTGGTATCGGAAATGATGATGATAAAACGGATCTTGAATGGCTGACTCGAAAGTTGCTGAACCTCAGAATTTTCAATGATGAAAATGAAGTGATGAATCTTTCCGTCAAAGATATTGATGGCGACATATTGGTGATTAGCCAATTTACTTTACACGCAAGTACGAAAAAGGGAAATCGTCCGTCTTATATCAAAGCTGCAAAACCCGAGATTTCGATTCCGCTTTATGAACAATTTGTGCAACATATCGAAAAGGAATTTGGGAAAACGATTGGAACAGGAGCGTTTGGTGCAGATATGAAAGTCGCTCTTGTGAATGATGGACCGGTTACGATTTGGGTGGATTCTAAGGCGAAAGAGTAAGGGTAAAAAAAATTGCTTTATTGTTACATGTGGGCTTTATGGTTTACGATATATAAATTAGGGGAGTGGCAAAAACGTAAGGTTCGGAATTTTTGAACTTTTTTAATGAATTAAGGTCAATCTAAGTCATCCGTTGACTTCAAGTCAACGGATGACTATTTGAAAATAAAATATTCAACCTTACATATTTTGTACTAGCTTCTTTTATGATATGGAAAAAGCGACAAAATCGAGTCATTCTTAAATATTTCCTATGATTATTCTTGTTTATAGATTTGTAATTCCGATCTAATAAGAATTTTTTTCAAAAAATTACTTAATAGGGTTTAGAACATATACTTCTGATGTTGGAAATCTACCTTTTGAACCGTATAGTGTTTATATTCAGATAGGTAGTAAATTTGAAAAAAAATTATTCCTATCAGAACTGGTCCCGAAATCTCGATATTTGGCTATTTTAAGTGAAAAAACACTAAAATATACTTTCTAATTCCTTCGGAATTTCAATCACTTTATATAATTCTAAATGCTCTTCTGCCATAAACTTTTCAGCAACGGTTTGCTTCAACATTTCGATTATTGGATTATAAAAACCATCCGTATTAATGATAATTATTTCGCCTGAAAATTGTTTCAATCGCTTCAAACTCATTACTTCAAAAAGCTCGTCCCAAGTTCCACAACCTCCTGCTAATACAATGATTGCATCGGCATTGGTAAACATAACTCGTTTGCGTTCTTGCATCGTTTTTACCAGAATTGTTTCCGTTAATTTTTTATGATGACGTTCGATATTTGTCATGAATTCAGGAATTACACCAACTACTTTTCCATTATTTGCTAATGCTCCGTCCGCTACTTTTCCCATTAATCCAACACAGGCTCCACCGTAATAAATGGTATGATTTTGCTTTGCCAATATTCCACCGACTTCCGTTGCCATTTCGTAATATTTCGGATGTGCATTTTCGCTTGATGCACAGTAAACTGCTATATTCATATCGTTTTAATTAAAAGTTTTTCCCGCAGATTTCGCTGATAACGCTGATTTTTTGTTTTCAATTCACCTTCGGCAAAATGAAAATTATTATTATCCCGATTCGTCGAATTATTACGTTAAGCAATAGTTCAATAAAAAAATCTACGTTTTTTGCGAAATCTGTGGGAGAATAATTTTTTCGTTTCAGCGAAACCTACGGGAGAAAATATCTAAACTCGTTTTATTTTTAAATGCCTTATTTTCTTTTCTAATCCTTCAATTTCGCCTTTAATTTTGCCCTTGAAATCGTAAATATACAATTCTTGAAGCGATTGTGTTTCTGATAATCGACCGATTGAATTTAACCGATTATTATTCATACAATCCAAAATTTCTAATTGTTTTAAATGCTGAATTTCTGAAAGATTCTTTAAGTTATTGTCTCGGAGGAATAGATATTTCAGGGATTTTAAATGGCGAATTCCACGTAAAGTCGTGATTTTGTTAGCCGTAAAATTTAATAATTCTAAATGTTTTAAAGAAGTAATTCCGTTGAGGTTTTTTAGATTATTTCCAGCAAGATTCAATTCTTTGAGGTTCGTAAAATATTGCAAACCGGACAAATCCGTGAGTTTAAAACTCAACTGTTCTAAGCCAAAAAGTAGAATTCCATTACCGACTATTTCTAATTTTTCTGTACTAAATAACGCTCGTAAATCCTTTTCCATCGGTAAAAACACTGTTTCGCCATTTCTCAAAAACGCATGTTGAAATGCCCTTTTCCATTCATCCGATAATTCCCACCAACGATTTTCCAATTCTTCCTTAGAAATATCTGCCAATTTCTTCGGACGTTTTCGCTTTTCTAACTTCGCCAATAACACCGCATTTTTAGCTCGAAGTGCTGCATTTTCAGCTTCTAGTTCAGCGATGTGTTGGTGTAAATTCATGTTTCGATTATTTGATTGCCTGATTATTTACTTGTCAATCGTTGAACGATAAAACAATCGAGCAATTCCTTCTAATAATTCAGAAGGTTGACCTTTATTTTATTATTGGTAGCAGAATAAGTGATTTCACAATCTTTATAACTTGGTGCGGAAAATCGTGGTCTTATATTATTTGAAAATGCAAATGGCTCTTTGGGTGCTCCAAAAAAATTCGTATCTAATTTCTTATTGCTATTCTTATCTTGATAAAGTCCAATTGCATATTTACCGTAAGGTAAGTCTTTGATTTTTAGTATTAATGTTCCCGTTTTACTAATTTTAAACACCTTATTTTTATATGTATCATTTTCATTCGGGAAATCATTTTTCGCTTCATAAATCCCAATACGAATATTTCCTTCAGTCGTTTTGATATTCGTAAGGGTGATCGTTAGTGGTTCTTGTTCCATAGGAATTGCAGAAAAAAATAGTGATGCAAATACAATAAAAAAAGCAGATTTCATCTTTTGTTAATTTTAGATAGACTTTTAAAAAGTTGGCGTAGTTCGTAGTTGATAGTTTATCGTAATACAATGCGTAGAAACGGTCAAATTTGCAACTCGAAACCCATTTTATTTCTTCAATCGAACATAAGCTACAGGTTTTTCTAAGTCATGGTTTTCTTGAAATTCCAACACATTAGCAAATGACTTTAAGAATGGAAATAACTTCCCATATTTCAATCCATTCTGACGTATCACCGCACCGACTTGAGCCAAATTCACCCAATTATTTTCTGATTCTATAATCAATTCTGTAATAGCGTCGATGATAATTTTTTCTTGTTCTATTCTTAATAATCCTTTCTGGATAGACATAATTTTTTGTTTGCTTTACCGCAGAGTTTGAGGCGTTCCTCCGCATTTTTTTGTTTTCACTTCGTTCAAACTTTGAAATTGAACTAAAGAACTCTGACAAACTTCTCAAACTCTGCGGTGAATCTTGAATCTTAGAAACTCATGACGATTTCTGCTGTACACTTCTCCATTATCTAAAACGATACGAATCACTGCTTGAAAAGGTGTATTATTATTTTCTGGAGCTTGCAAAAGGTGATAAATATATTGTTGTTCAAAAAATTGCATCGTCGTTCCGAACCAAATAATCTTGAAGTAATTTAAAATTCCCTCCTGCAAAGTTGACTTCTGTAATCGTTGCTAAATCAGAATCGGCCGGAAAATTTAGATTATAATCATAGAGTGTCGGAATGATTAAAGAATCGATTCCTTCTTCGCTACCTTTATAACCATCCGGAAGACAAGAATAAGCAGAAGCCGTTGGAATTAGAGAAAAATCATAATAGATTTTTGTCAGATTGTTTAACTCCAAATTACCATAAAAGGTTGTTTCATAAGTAATTTGTCCTCTGAAATCCTGTCATTGATACGCATCTGAGGCATTCACTCCTAACTGCTCACCCACACCAGCTTGAATACCGACATATCAAAATATTTTGAAATCATACCACGGTTACATTCTAAATCGTCATTACATCCTGGCATAATAAAACCAATTATTAAAACTACTGTCAAAAGTATTTTTAAAATTTTCATATTTTGATATTTGAAGTCACGCCAAAATGGAATCGCTTGTAAAACGCATATCGGTCCTCAATTACTAATTAGGAAAATAAATTTTTGTCTTTTAGGTACTTTGATTTTCGATAGGATATGGCGAATTCCGTAATTAGAAATAGTATTGCTGCGAAAGTGAACCATTGAAAATAGGATTCAAATTCATCAAAAACACGTTGTTCGATTTCTCGTTTTTCGATTCGTTGAATATTTTCATCTAATGCTTTTAATATATTTTCATCCGAACGCAATTTGAAATAAGAACCCCTGCCCGTTCTCGCAATATCTTTCATAATACCTTCATTCAGTGCGGTAAGAACGACTTCGCCCGAAGCGTCGGTTTTATAGGCTTCTCGTCCACCCTCATTTAACAAAATCGGTGTCGGTTTTGTCGAACCAATTCCGACCGTAAAAATCAACATGCCATCTTCCCCAGCTCTTTCTGCAATATTAATCGCTTCTCCTTCATGATTTTCGCCATCCGAAAGGATAACCAACGCTTTATGCTTCTTATTATCTTGTTCAAATGATTTTTCTGCCAATTCTATTGCTGCTCCGATTGCTGTGCCTTGCGTACTAAT
Organism: uncultured Saprospiraceae bacterium; assembly: GCA_963933585.1. Lineage (GTDB taxonomy): Bacteria > Bacteroidota > Bacteroidia > Chitinophagales > Saprospiraceae > CAWVWD01. The sequence continues at coordinate 133 of CAWVWD010000148.1, read as the reverse complement.
CATATCCGGCGTTGCCGTTTTGATAAGCGTTTGAGCGGTTGCATAATCTGTTGTCAAAGGCATTTGAACGTAAGCATCGCCAGCAAATAGAATAATTCCAACTCTATCTGTTCGGAACTGATTCAGCAATTTA
>CAWVWD010000147.1:0-8620 GCA_963933585.1 uncultured Saprospiraceae bacterium | reverse complement strand
CTAAAGGACATTATTATGCTTCTGTTTATGTAAATGCAGAAAATAGAAAAGCAACTTTAGCCATCAAAACAAAAAGCACCTCAACTTCAAAATATGTAATCAACTCTTTATGGGAAAACTATATTGCAGCGGATAGTAAACATGGTACAAAGATGCAAAGAATGTATGTGCATTTTGATGTGACAACGCATCATGAAGATGTTGAATTATTTTTAAAAGCAGATAAAGGTGATGGTAAAATTTTGTTTGATAATATTAGGGTAAAAGCAATTGAGCAAACAGAAAAAGCAGACAGCCTTTATTTTGCGGAAAACTTTGAACATGTGCCATCAGGAATTTTTCCATTTGTTAAAGGCCCAGCTGGAGGAGCGAACGATCCAAGGATTCATTTAGCAGAATTGCATTCGCCTTACACTCAAAAAGGCTGGCATGGAAAAAAGATTGATGATGTGATTGAAGGAAAATGGTCTTTGAAATTGCATGAAGATGTATATGGATTGGTGATTCAAACCATTCCGCAAAATGTACGTTTCGAAGCAGGAAAAAAATATACCGTTACTTTCAAATATCAAACAACATCAAATCATTATTCATTTGCAATAGGAGATAATGCTGAAATCGTATCAGAAAGTATTATTGCCGCTCAGTTAGAAACGCAAACCTACTCCGTTACTTTTACTGGCTCTAAATCTGGCAATACTTGGATTGGTTTTGTTAAGAATAATAAAAAGGAATCGGATTTTATTATTGATAATATTGAAATAAAGGAGCATAAAACCAACAACTGGACGATTACGAAATTCTCTTCCGAAGAAGCAACAGGCGAAGGTAAGAATAATGGTCATGCAAAACACGCCATTGATATTAATCCTGAAACTTATTGGCATTCGGCTTGGAATGATTCACAACCAACTTATCCACATTCATTTACGGTAAATTTAAATACAAATCAAATAATTAAAGGGTTTACCTTTTTGAATAGAGCGGCAAAATATAACGGCAGAGCAAAAGACATTACCATTGAAAGAAGTACAGATGGTGTGAATTTTAAAAGCCTTGGTGATTTTAAATTAGAAGATGGTACGGCAAAACAATTAATCAAATTGCCAACTCCAGTTACTATTCAGTATTTTAAAATTACAATCAAAAGTGCTTATGATGATAATTCTGGGGAAAAGGTGTTTTTTACACATTTAGCAGAAATAGGTGTTTATTAAAGGAAAGAAATATTGATGGTTAAACCGTGTCGGTTTTTAAAACCGATACGGTTTCTGATGAAAAGAACAAAAAAATATTATTATGAAAAAAGTATTTTACACACCATTCGTTATTGTATTATGTATGGTGTTATTTATAGGTTGTAGCGAAGATGTTGAGCCTATTGATCCAACTCCGAATCCAGATCCGATTACTTATACATCAACTCATCCATCAAATTTGAATGTGGTGTATTTTATTCCAAAAGATAAATCTCCATTAGGGAATTATCAAAGAAGAATTTCTGGTATTATGCTTCATACGCAAGAATGGTATAAAAAAGAAATGGATAGCTATGGGTTTGGAGAAAAAACGTTTGGACTTTTAGTTGACGAAAAAGATGTTTATAGTATTAAAATAATTGTTATAAATGGTGAGCAGAATGCTGATTTTTATCCTTATGCTGGAGGCGGAGCAAAAGCAGAAACGGAAATTGCAGCATATTTTAGTAATAATCCTTCTGAAAGTACAAGTGATCATACCGTTGTTTTTATGCCAAGTAGAACAGGTGATCATGGCTGGGATGCAGGCGGCGTTCCTTTCTACGGAATTGGAAAATGGTGTTATGTATTAGATTATCTAAATTTTGATATGAGTACTTGGCGAAATGGAACTCAAGAAGGCAGTACAAATTGGATTGGTGGAACGATACATGAAATAGGTCACGCATTAAATTTACCTCATAATCAACAAAAGGCAAGTGATGCTTGGTTTGCAATAATGGCTTTGGGAAACCATGAATATAATAATGATCCAGAGAGTGTACATTTAACAAAAGCAAGTGCGGTTATCTTAGATAATAATCAAATATTTAATAATCAACCAGCTTCAAATTTTTACACAGAAGTCCCGACACATACTATAAAATCACTTAGAATTTATGCAGATAATACTAATTTATATGTGCAGAGCAAGTTTGATGTTTCAATAGATATAAATGGCGTTACTATTTATAACGACCCTAAAACAAGTATTGATGATGCGGATTATAATGCCGTAAGTTGGGCAACAACGAACTTCATTAATAATGATAGTATTTCAGTTGTTATGCCATTGTCGGGAATTAATCAAGATTATAAACAATATCCTTTTGAGTTGAGGATTCGTTTTTGTCATACGAATGGTAATTTTTCTCATGAAGTTTTTCAATACAATTTTGATAACGGAAAACCGGATATTGATATAGAAGTTAATGAAATTGTGGAAGTTGATAAATCAGCTTGGACAATTGAAGGGTTTTCTTCAGAAGAAGCGACAGGCGAAGGTGCAAATAATGGTCGTGTAATACATGCAATAGATAATGATAACTTATCATTTTGGCACTCGGCATGGTCTGCTTCACAACCAAACTATCCACATTCATTTACTATAAATTTAAATACAAACCAACTCATAAATGGTTTTACATTTTTCCACAGAGCAGCCAAATATAACGGTCGACCAAAAGATATTACCATTGAAACAAGTATTGATGGTATTAATTTTCAAAGCCTTGGTAATTTTATATTGGGAGATGATACGGCAAGACAATTAATAGAATTGACGACTCCAGTTATGGCTCATTATTTTAAAATAATCGTTAACAGTGGTCATGATGACAATAGTGGAGAAAATGTATTTTTCACACATTTATCAGAAGTAGGCTTGTATTAAAGGCGTAAAAAATTGATGGTTAAACCGTGTCGGTTTTAAAAACCGACATAGTTTCTATACAGCTTTTCAATGATCCAAATAGTCAATAGAATGTTTTTTTAAGTACGCATTGACATCTGTTTTTTGTGCTTCTTTTTTAAAATTTCCAGGTGTTTTTTTAAATTGTTTCTTAAAGCATTTTGAAAAATATTTGGGATCATTAAATCCTGTTTTAAACGCAGTTTCTGAAATATTGTATCCATATTTTGTCAATAAAATAGCTCCTTTTTTCAGCCTAAACAATCGTACAAAATCGACTAAACTGCTTCCCGTTAAAGATTGGCATTTCCTATATAGCCGAGAATAACTCATATTTAAAGAATCCGCCAGTTCTTCCAATTTGAAATCGGCATCGTCCAATCTCAAGTTTACATTATAAACGAGGCTTTCAAGAAAAATTTCATCTTGAGATTTATCTAATAAAATTTCAGGCCGATTAATCGTTTCTTTTCTATATTTAGATATAATATGTTCTTTAGAGGTAATAATATTTTTCACTTTAAGTAACAATTCATTCGTGTTAAATGGTTTGCTTATATATTCTATTGCACCGGATTTAAGACCTGAAATCTTAGAGTTCGTAGAGTTTTTTGCTGTTAATAAAACAATAGGAATATGTTTAGTTAAATTATTGCTTTGAAGTTTTTTACACATCTCGATACCATTTAATTTTGGCATCATAATATCACTTAAAATAAGGTCAGGTAAATTACTTTTAGCATAATAATATCCTTCTTCTCCGTTTTCTGCAAGTATAATATTGTATTGCGAAATTAAAAGCTCTTTTAAAAATGACTGTAAATCATAATTGTCTTCAACAATAAGAATCGTCTTTTTATTAAAATTTGACGCTTCTTTATCTATTGAATTGTTAGGATCAGTTTGAGTATTGGTCTTAACATTTAGAATTTTAGAATCGCTTGTCATAATCCTTTCCGATTCAGTATAGGCACTTTCCGTAATCGGAATTGTTACGGTAAATGTTGTGCCTTCATTTTGTATAGATTCGACTTCTATTTTACCTTTATGCAAGTCTATTAATTCCTTAGTAAGTGCTAATCCTATCCCAGAGCCTTTGTTTTTCTTACCAATATTTGATTGATAAAATAACTCGAAAATAGTATTTAATTCCTCTTCTCTAATACCAGAACCAGAATCAGTTACAGATATTTTAATTAACTTTTTGGCGTTAGTAGGAATTACGTTTAGTATTATATGACCTTCTTTAGGTGTAAATTTAAAAGCATTAGAAAGCAGGTTATATATAACGTGTTCTATTTTTTCTTTGTCGTACCAAAAATTAACTAAATTTTTAGGACAATTGATAGTAAAGTCTATTTGTTTGTTTCTTGCTAATTCTTTAAAGGACAGAGAAATTTCTTCAATATTAGTACAAAGACTATTTCTTGTTACTAATAATTTTAACCTACCTAATTCTTTATTTCTTACTAAAGTCAACTCTCTTGCTATTTTAGAAAGCCGTTTGGTATTATATGATATGATTTTTAAACGTTGTTTAAGTAATAGATTCCCATCTTGTCCAGCAAGATTAAGCATATTATCTATTGGCCCTAAAATTAAAGTTATTGGTGTCTGAATTTCATGGGACATTTTGGCAAAGAAATTCATTTTTAGCTCATGTAATTCGTTCTCTTTTTTGTGACTTACTTCTTCTAAAAGCAATTCCTTTTTCAATAAATACCAACGTCTTATTGCGTAAGCAACTGATAAAAGAATACATAAATACAGAACATAAGCTAAAGGCTGATTCCAAAGCGGTTGTTTTATAGTTATATCTATTTTTTTTACAGGAATATCCCAAATGCCTTTTTTAGTTCCAGCTCGGACTTCAAAGGTGAATTTTCCAGATGGAATATTTGTATAGGTTGCTAATTGTTCTCTATCCGCAGCAATCCATTCATTATTAAAACCAAGAAGTCTATATTCATATAGATAATTGGGATGTATTATATTATCGAATGCTGAAAATCGAAATGAAAAGGAAGATTGGTCTGGGTTTAGTGTAATATGTTGAATGTCATTAATGTTTGAATTTATTTGACCTGGAATTATAAATCTCGCTGGTTGATTAAGAATTTCTAAAGAATTAAAATGAAGTGTTGGAGTTGATGCTTTTTTTAATAAATTTTTAGGATTAAAGCTATTGACACCGTTGATTCCTCCAAAGTATAGCATGCCTTCTTTATCCTTAAAGGAACTACGTCTCAAAAACAGGTCATCTTGCAGACCATCTACACTGCCATAATTGATTGTTACAGAATCTTTTAGGTTAAAATGAATAATCCCTTTATCAGAACCCATCCATAAATTATTATTGTCTTCCAGTTGTAATGATCTCAGATGAATACCCTCAAAAGATTTATAATTCTTGAAGGAGTGCTGTGATTTTGTTAAATAATTGTATCTATATAAATTACCTTGAAAATTTAGTATCCATAAATTACTTCGACTATCTTCAGTTATCCAATTAACACCGAGTGTTTCTTCCTTTGAGTAGTTCTCGTTTGTATAACTAATATTTGTAAAAGAGGAGTTTTCAAATTTTAATTCATTTTCATTAAACTGAAATAAGCCACCTCGGGAATATCCAATCCATATTTTCCCATTTTTGTCTTGTAGAAAGCTTCCACCAATGCTTCCTAATAAACCAGCCTTATTATTTTCAAAAATAGCCAATAATTTTAGACTACTATTATAAACATATAATCCAAGATTTGAGGCAATCCAAATACGATTTTTCTTGTCTTTAAAAATTTTCCGAACGTTTGAAACATGTTGAAGTTTGGAATTGATAATCGGTATTCTCTTAAATGATTTGTCTTTGGTATTGTGATACCACAATCCATGTTTATAAGTACCTATCCAAATATTTGCACGATCATCTTCTGCTATAGATTGAATATAATACCCTTTTCCGTTTTTGGTCAAATATTGATTTGTTGAGGTCGTTCCATCCTGATTTGAATTAATTTTAGTAATCCCAAACCCATCCGTTCCAAGCCATAAATCCCCATTATTAGATTTGTGTATTGATAGTATTTTAGTTGGCGTATTATCATTCGAACCTTCATAATAAATGATATTATTACTACTTAAAGGAAGAATATTCACTTCACCATAATTTGACAATGCCCAAATATTTTTGTGAGCGTCTTCATTTATATGCATTATCGTATTACTATTCAATGAAAACTGGTTGTTTTTATGATGTGTAAACAATTGTATGAAACCGCTATTGGGGTCTATTCTAAATAGACCACGACCATCAGTACCAGCCCATATATAGCCAAAACTATCGCAAAACAAAGATTTTATTATTTCATTTTTGATATTATGAAAAGGTGCTTTAAAAAGTTTATTTCGAATAAATTTCTTTGTTTGGATGTCATAAACAAAAACGCCAAAAGTTTCTGTGCCAATCCAGAGTCTATTTTTAAAATCAATGGTTAATTTAGGATATACGAGACCATTTAAAAAAGGGCTAACGATTTCCTTAACTTTTTTGTTCGACATTGAATATTGAAATATTTCTCCTTTGCTAGTTCCAATAAATAAATCCTTATTTTTATCCTCTACGATGCTATTTATTTCGGAACGACTAGGGATAATATTTGTAATTGAAATATCCCTTTTTATAAGATTCTTTTTGTAAGAAAAAAAATGAGTCTTACCTAAATTAGAACTTAAAATGACCCCATTACTAATTGGATAAATTCTTTTTATAGCATTGGTTTTCGCAAAATTCAATTCGCTAAAGTTTCCAGTATCATTGTATATGGCGATTCGACCTGTATTCGTTAATATCCAAATATTCTCTTTATAATCTTTTTTTATTTCTATAATTTCTGCTTCTGAATCTAAGTTTTCCAAAATCCCATCAAGCCCTAAATAGAAATAGGTATTTCCATCATATTTAGCAATTCCAGATGAATGAGCCATCCAAATATACCCTTCTCGATCTTGAACCGTATTAATTATATCAAGTGATTTTTCTGAATGCTTAGGAGAAAGTTGAATAAAATTTGTTTGATTTTGCCCATATAAAAATGTTGAACACCATGTAACAAGACCTAAAAATAAAAGGCGTTTTAAAGTGAGCATTTACTATGTTTTTAGTAGTGAAATTACCAATCTAAAAGATGGCATATTTAGAAATAAAAAGATGATTAGACCTTCCTTTAAAGGAGATCTAAGTCATCGTATAAAGTAAGCTTTATTAACTTTCAGGAGCATCGCTCCGACTTAATTTGCAGTCTAATTATTGAATATAAATTTTAGGAGTATCGCTTTAGTTTACTCCGATCCTCATCGGAGACACAAACGTAATAAACTGATAATCAATACTATATTTACAATGACAAAGCGACGTTCCTTAATTTCGTTCATTTTTCTTTTTATTACAAACCGAGTTAGAATCCTCCTCCTTAAATCTTAAACAACTTACTTTAGAATGTATACTAATAGTTAGGTAAAGATAGCTATAAATCACCCCATAACTATAGTCTAAATTTCAATATTAAGCGCTTCAAGGTAGTCAAATTCATTAAAAAGGGAGACATTTTACTCAAGTAGACAATAACAATAGAATTTTACGCTTAACTGCTTAAAATTTCACCGCCTTAGTTCTATGGATAGATCATATTTACAGCATTAAAAAAATACTTATAAAAAAACTATCCAATAGATATGAATTCAAGACGAAAATTTGTCAAGCAAACTGCTTTAGTTGGAGCTGGTCTTTCAATTTTACCTAGTCTATCTTTTGCATCTAATATTGGAGTTTCTAATCAAAAGCTTAAAATCGCTTTTATTGGTGTTGGATTAAGAGGAACGAATCACTTAAACAATGCACTATTAAGAAGCGATATTGAGGTTACAGCTATATGTGATATAGATTCTAATCGGATTGATATAGCATTAAAAATTATAGCCGATTCTGGGGCTGCAAAGCCTAAAGTTTTTGGAAAATCAGATTATGATTATAGAAATTTATTAGATCATAAGGATGTTGATGCGGTAATTATTTCAACACCATGGTTGTGGCATACGAAAATGGCGGTTGATAGTATGAAGGCTGGTAAATATACTGGTATTGAAGTGTCGGCAGCAAATACTTTAGAGGAATGCTGGGACTTGGTCAATACGCATGAAGAAACAGGATCACATTTAATGATTCTGGAAAATGTAAACTATCGCAGAGATGTGTTAGCTGTTTTGAATATGGTCAAGCAAAATGTTTTTGGCGAATTATTACATTTTACCTGTGGTTATCAGCATGATTTAAGACATGTTAAACTAAATGATGGAAAAACGGCATATGGTAAAGGGGTAGAATTTGGGGATAAAGGAATTTCTGAATCTGCTTGGAGAACACAACATTCCTTATTAAGGAATGCCGATGTTTATCCAACACATGGATTAGGTCCTGTCGCAGTTATGGCAGATATAAATAGAGGAAACCGTTTGATGTCTTTAACATCGCACGCTACTAAAGCGATTGGATTAAATAAATATATCGTTGATAATGGCGGTAAAGATCATCCTAATGCAAAATTAAAATGGAAACAGGGAGATATTATTACGTCCACCATCGAAACAGCTAAGGGCGAAACTATTATTGTTACGCATAATGTGAATACACCTCACCCCT
>CAWVWD010000146.1:0-8623 GCA_963933585.1 uncultured Saprospiraceae bacterium | reverse complement strand
TAAATCAGTTTAATTTTTAGGTTAGCAACGCAAATTTATTTACGCTTTCTACTAAATAGGGCGATAATTAAGCACCTGTTTGTTGTCATCATGAAGTTACTTTTTCTGCTCGTTGCGTTGGGCAGGGCTTTCAGCTAATTTAGAAAAATAGCCAAGTTTGATAAATAAAAGCTGACTTGAATTTCACCAATGATACAATTCGTAAGGTGCAAACATAATAAATCTTAAAATATATATTTGTCAAATCAATGTATGATTGGAATAAACGTAATAAATATTAAAAAAATCTAATAACTTTGTGAGTGCCACAAATCAATAGAAATTACCTTGTTTGGAGCTTAGCATAAAAAAATCCTGTAAAAATCATATTTTATGAAAAAAGTAGATTTTAAAATAGAGGTTTAGGACAATTTGAGACTTGACTATTATTTATCTTATATGTAAGTAAGTATAATAATTAAGGCTAACCGAGTTAATTAATTATAATTATTAATAATCAGGTTTCTTATTATATCCCAACAGTACAATAAATAACAACTGTAACTTATTAGAATGAAATTTAACAACACACTACACTCATACATATGCTTTTGTTTTGTCGTTTTAATGATGATAAACGTTGATTCTTTTGGTAAAAACAACGTAATCATCACTGGAAAAATCAAGCACTCAGAATCCTTCCTTGCTAATATAAAATATTATAAAGATCATCTTGAAGAAGAAGAGGTTTTTATTGGCGGAATCTTGGACGATGAAGATTATTTTCGAGTTCAATTCAAAATCCCTCGTCCAACTTTAATTCGTGTAGAACATGGCACAAATAGAATTAATTTATACTTAGAACCTGGCGACAGTATTCACATACATTTTGATAATTGGGAATTAGAGCAATCTTTAGCGTTTACAGGAAATACTCGTCCTGTTCAGCAAAATACTTATTTGAAGGATATTGAAAAGGAGATGTATATGTATCTCTCAGATAATAATAGTATGCATTTCTATAGAGATTTGAATGAGTTAGAATACCAAACACATGCAGATGTGTTGCGAAAAAAGCAACTTAAATATTTGAAATCTTATCAAAAGGAAATATCTTTTTCGGCCTCTTTTAAAAATTACGCATTGAGTGAAATTCAATATAATTGGGCGGCATCATTATTAAATTATCCAGCTTATCACCAGTTTTTTAATAATGAAGAATATCCAATTATTTTAGATGAAAACTATTTTCGCTTCCTGAAAAAGGTCAATTATGAGGCGTTATCCGATTTGAACTCTCTTGCCTTTCGCAGTTTTTTAAATGCGTATATTAATTATGAATTAGAACATATTGCGAATCCTACTAATATTTTGCATCGTTATTTTTACAAAAATAGGATTGAAATTATTAAAAAAAATCTTTCTGATGATGCGTTAAGTTATATGTTAGCACAGACTTTTATAAGTGCTTATCAGCGCGGACAATTGTACGATTTAGCTCGGGATGTGGAATCTTTTTTGGTATCTGAAGCATTGGAATCCTATAAGGATGTTATTGATAAATTATATAAATTAGCAAGTACTTTGCGTCCTGGACGACTTGCTCCTAATTTCCAATTGGAAACATTGGATGGGGATACGATGTCATTAGAATCTTTAAGAGGAAAAGTCGTCTATATAGATTTTTGGGCAACTTGGTGTGGGCCTTGTAAAACGGAAATTGATTATGCTAAAAAGCTGAAAGAGAAGTTTCCTGAGGATGAAGTTATGTTTGTTTATATATCATTAGATGACGAAGTTGATAAGGATATTTGGAGATGGTACATTCAACAAAATAATATTGAAGGTTTACATTTAATTGCGAAGGGAGGTTTCGAAAGTCAAGTCGCTCAGGACTATAATGTTACAGGTGTTCCGACTTTTTATTTAATTAATAGAGCGGGAAGAATCGCAAGTAATACACCGAAGCGTCCGAGTCAATTAGGTTTAGAACAGGAAATTCAAGCTATAGTAGATTTTCCGGGAGATTGATATTGAAATGCGGAACGCTTTAAATATTAAGCATTCGGAACGCCATATTTGCTACAAATTGGACAAGTTTCTGGATTGTGAGCTCTTGCGGAACAATATTCTCGACCAAAAAAGATGATTTGTAAATGTAAATCATTCCATTTCTTCTTTGGAAACAATTCTTTTAAATCTCTTTCTACCTGTACCACATTTTTTCCTTCGCTTAATCCCCAGCGTTTTGCCAAACGATGAATATGCGTATCTACGGGGAATGCAGGAACGCCAAATGCTTGTGCCATCACAACCGAAGCGGTTTTGTGTCCAACGCCTGGTAAAAATTCCAAATCCTCAAAGTTCTGAGGAACTTCTCCGTTGTGCTTTTCTAAAATAATCTCAGATAAACGATGAATTGCTTTTGATTTTCGAGGAGATAAACCACAAGGACGAATAATTGCTCTAATTTCATCGACTTCTAACGTGATCATTTCTGCTGGCGTATCTGCTTTCTCGAATAAAAATGGCGTGACCTTATTCACCCGAACATCCGTGCATTGTGCGGAAAGTAAAACAGCAATTAATAACGTATAAGGATCTTTGTGGTCTAAAGGAATTGGAATTTCAGGGTAAAATTCTTCCAACATTACAGCGATTCGTTTCGCTTTCGTTTTTCTTGATAATGGTCGAGGCATATTTTGAATTATAAATAATTGATAATCAGACTGGATATATTTTTAAAAACTGTCCATTTTTATGAAGAGCGAATTAAAATTCACAAGTTGCAATTTCAAAATAATCTGGTTTATCAGCAGCCGTATCGTGAATATAGCTATTGACAATTTTGCTATTTCTTAATAAAAATATTCCGGGCATTTGGAATCCGTCTCCTATGAATCCAATTCCGTAACCTTTTTCCATCGCTAACTTGAATCCACGCATCATCACACCCAAGCCAAATAACTGCCGTATATTGCCTCTAAATAAATCAAATTCCTTATAAAACTTGGCTGGTTCATCACTGATATGAATAGAGTTAGGAAGCTTATAGGTTTTAAAGTAATCCTCTGCCGTCTCATTATCTGCCATATGAACAAATACAATTTCTACTCCTTTTTCTTCAATCTTAGGACGAATCTTAGATAAATCATCTAGTGCTTCTCTACAAAACGTACAACCAAAACGTCTTAGAAAAACCAGTAAAACGGGTTTATGCTCAGACATTTTTTTTAACGAAGTATTTTTATTGGTAATCATTTCTGATAGAATACTTGAATCAATATCCATTTGTTGTGATTTTATCTGCATTTTAAGATTGGACACAAGATAGTTTTTTAAGTTTGAAACCTATTAAATTTATCCCCAAAAATCATCTTCTAAACATTCTATTAATTCTTCTACCGAAATTTCCATATTATCGGCATCGTAAGTACATTCCTCACTTTTAATTAATAACACTTGTGGAGATTGATGGTGTACTTGAAATTTATCCTCCACAGCGATTGCAATACTTGCATATTGAAAAATATCCAAAATGAACGGCTGAACCTCATTGTTTTTAAATTTCCAATCGGACTCTAAAACATATTTCATCATTTCACTCGTGTTGCACTGAGTATTATGTTTATAAATGACACAAGGGGTCGACTTTGAAATTTCGCTTATTCTATCTAATTGCTCGAGAGTTGTGATTTCTATCCAATTCATTTTATTATTCATTTTATACACAAAAGATTACATGCTATTGAAAACAGTAATTTTTCATCAAAGTTCTGGAAGTATTATTTTAAGTATTTTAAATTTGGAAAGGTAGGACGGTTCTTCTAAAAGTATAAATTTTGAGTGTTCCCATAGCAGCTACTCTGATTCCTATATTTTCGGACAAATAATTAGTAAATAAAGTAGGTAATACTGATCATTATAATATTGAAAGAGTAGCCAAAAATAGAAATATATTCTACTCGATGGATACTCAAACTCAAATCTGGTAGAGATCCGTATTTTATGCTACTGAAAAATCAGAATATATAATGCAAATTTATTCAATGAAAATCAAATTAGAAATCGCGAATTAAATATTAAAATAATATAATATTTCACTATACTCACGTAAATATAATTACCGTAAATTTGCCAAAACAATAGCATTCAACTATTACATTTATATATATTTATTCTAAATTGCAAGATTCTTAAATTGATAAAAAATATTTCATGCAACATAAAAATAAGGTTCACTTAATTGCAATTGGCGGTGCTGCGATGCATAATTTAGCATTAGCATTGCAATATAAAGGTTACGAAATTACAGGGTCGGATGATGAGGTTTACGATCCATCTCGAAGTAGATTAGCCGCAGCGGGTTTATTACCGAGTGAAATGGGATGGAATCCGGAACGAATAACGGCGGATATTGATACGGTAATCGTTGGAATGCACGCTCGAAAAGATAATCCGGAATTAAAAAAAGCAGTTGATTTAGGTTTAAATGTCGTCTCTTATCCGGAATTTATCTATCAAGAATCAGTTAATAAAATCCGAATTGTCATTGGCGGAAGCCACGGAAAAACCTCTACAACGGCAATGATTCTTCACGTATTGAATTATTGGAAAATTGATACGGATTATTTGGTCGGTGCTCAGTTAGAAGGTTTTGACAGAATGGTTCGACTTTCGGATGCTCCGATTATTGTGATTGAAGGCGATGAATATTTGGCTTCTCCGCTTACACCAGTTCCAAAGTTTCATTTTTATAAACCTGATTTGGCGATTTTGACTGGAATTGCTTGGGATCACATCAATGTTTTTCCCACATTTGAAGGTTATGTAGAACAGTTTGAAATTTTTATTAATTCAATGGAAGAAAATGGCACATTAGCGTATTTCACAGGGGATAAAATATTGAATGAAATCGCACCACAAAGTGGTAAACATTTACAATTAAAACCTTATAGCACCTTAAAACATACGATTACAAACGGACAAACATCGGTCGATTATCGGGGACATAAAAACGACTTAGAGATTTTCGGAAAGCATAATTTACAAAATCTAAATGCGGCAAGAATTATTTGTAATCAATTAGGAATTTCGAATGAAGATTTCTTTAAAGCAATCGAAAATTTCACGGGAGCGTCCAAGCGTTTGCAACGAATTGTTAAGCATGATAATAATATCGCTTTCTTAGATTTTGCTCATGCGCCATCAAAAGTTCAAGCGACTACAAACGCTGTTAAAGCTCAGTTTAGTAATTACGAAGTGGTGGCTTGTTTTGAGTTACATACGTTTAGTAGCTTGAATGAAAAATTCTTGCATCAGTATAAAAATGCAATGAATGCAGCCGACAAAGCGATTGTATATTTCAGTGAACATACGCTAAAAATGAAACGTTTACCAATGCTTACCAAAGCACAAGTTAAAGCTGCTTTTAATCATCCAAATATGGAAGTTTTTACAGAAACGGAGGAATTACAAACTCGACTGAAAGGCATAGATTGGGACAAAAAGGCATTGTTAATGATGAGTTCTGGAAATTTTCATGGGGTTGATGTGAAAGCGTTTTGTAAATCGTTGTTGGATTGAAATTAGGTATGTGTTGCGAGTTACGTATTGTAGGCTTTGACCGTTATTACGTAAAAAATAGGAATATAAATTACGGTTGTGCGATAAAAACTCGCAATACGTAACTCGCAACTCAAAACTCTAATACAAAACTCTCGCTTTAATCGTTTCAGGTAATGATTTCAATTCATTGACAATCTCCTGTTTTACATTTCCTCGAATATCCAAAACCACATAACCAACATCTTCATTCGTTTTTAAATATTGACCCACAACATTAAGACCTTCTCTTGAAATAATATTATTAATCGCCGTCATTACACCTGGAATATTTTTGTGAATGTGCAAAATTCGGTGTGTTCCAGCTTGTTTTGGTAAGTGAATATCAGGAACAGAATGGGAGCCAACCGTAGAACCATTATCGAGATAATTGATTAATTTTTGAGCGGCATCAAGCCCAATATTTTCTTGTGCTTCCTGTGTAGAACCGCCAATATGTGGCGTTAAAATTACATTGCTCAAACCTTGTAAAGGCGTATAAAAAGGATCATTATTCGTTTTTGGTTCAACAGGAAATACATCAACTGCCGCACCAAGAATATGTTTACTTTCTAAAGCCGCTTTTAAGGCATCAATCTCCACAACATTTCCACGACTTAGATTAATCAAATAAGAGCCTTCTTTCATCGCCTCTAATTCTGCTTTCTTAATCATATATTTCGTCTCTGGTGTAGAAGGCACATGAAGTGACACAACATCTGATTCTTTCAAAAGCTGTTCTAAGGACTCTACCGCACGAGCGTTTCCCATTGGTAATTTAGGAATTACATCGTAATAAATAACGTGCATTCCGATGGCTTCCGCCAATACAGAAACCTGTGTTCCGATGTGTCCGTAACCGATAATTCCCAATTTTTTTCCACGAACTTCATTACTGTTATTCGCACTTTTTAGCCAAACCTTTTGATGAGCCGCCGTATTTTTTTGAGAAATGCCACGCATCAAAAAGATGATTTCTGCAATGACTAATTCCGCTACCGAACGAGTATTGCTGTAAGGAGAATTAAAAACAACTTTCCCTTGTTGAGCAGCAGTTTTTAAGTCAACTTGATTCGTACCGATACAAAAACAAGCAACGCCCCAAAGTTTTTCAGCAGCCGTCAAAACCGATTTTGTTAGTTGCGTTTTAGAACGAATTCCAACAATACTAACATCTTTAATCTTTTTGATTAATTCTGATTCTGGTAACGCTCCGCTCAATAATTCAATATTCGTGTAACCGGCATCTTGAAATACTTTCACTGCGTTCTGGTGAATTCCTTCTAATAATAAGACTTTAATTCTATCCTTTGGATATGACGAAACCATTACTTTTCCTTTTTAACTATTTACAAATACGAACGTAACATCAAGCCTAAGCTTGATTATATTTAGAGGTAGGAGTTTTTTTAATCAGGGATTTAGGATTGTAGTATTAAGAATTACACGTTTGACGTTATTCCTAATTTCTAACTCTTAAAACCCATTTTAAAAAAGATAGGACGTTATTTTGTGTAGAATTATAAATCTTCCAAAATTTTAATTCAATCTAATTTTAATCAAAAAAAGCAACCGAAAAGGTTCGATTGCTTTTTTGAAATTAATAGTAACTTTTAATTAAGCCGATTGAGGTAATTATTTTGACAGCTAAATTATCACAAATTATTGATAATAAATCGATAAGGTTTCAAAAAACTTATCGGCTTGTCGCAATATTCTATCAATTTACTTAGAAAAATACTATCCAACCATTTCAGTTGCTGCAAAATGGAAAGCACCTTCGATAGCTCCATTTTCATCAGAATCAGAACCGTGAACAGCATTCTCACCGATACTTTTCGCAAACATTTTACGAATTGTTCCTTCTGCTGCATCTGCTGGATTCGTTGCACCAATTAAAGCACGGAAGTCAGCAATAGCGTTGTCTTTTTCTAAGATAGCTGCAATGATAGGACCTGAAGACATGAATTCTACTAATTCACCGAAGAAAGGACGTGCTCTGTGTACATCATAGAAATTACCTGCTTCTTCAGCAGACATTTTCTTTAATTTCATCGCAACGATACGGAAACCCGCGTCATTAATTTTTGCTAAAATTGCACCTGCGTTACCTGCTGCCATTGCATCAGGCTTAATCATTGTGAAAGTTCTGTTATTAGCCATTTCTGAATTATTTTCAATGTTGATTAAGTTTACTTTAAAAAAAAATCTTTCATTATAGTAAACTGTTAATAGATGTATCTTAAATTTGCATTCAGAATAAATTTTTCATGTATATTCTAAAATTTGGTGCAAATGTAACTATTCATATTTGATACAAAAAATATCCGTTACGTTTTCATTCGTTTTTACACTTTAATTTTATGCAGGATAAATTATATATTGAGTACCTTTCGTGACTGAAATAAAATGATATATAAACATAAACAATTGATAATTAATGGATAATATTCAAGATTTAAAAGATTTACTGGCTCAACCGAAGAGAATTGCAATTCTTTCGCATCGAAACCCAGATGGAGATGCAATCGGCTCAAGCCTCGGATTACAGAAATACTTAGATAAAACTGGTCATAGTACGACTGTACTTTTTCCTTCGGAATTCCCTGATTTCGTAGAATGGATGGAAGGTTCTAGTGAAATTGTCATTTTTGATAATGATAGTGAAAAAGCAGAAGCGATTGTTAGAGATTCAGAAATGGTTTTCTGTTTAGATTTTAATGGTTTAAGTAGAATTGATGATTTAGGAAAAATCGTAGAAAGTTTATCCAAAACACCAAAGGTTTTAATTGACCATCACTTGAATCCTGAAGATTTCGCCGATTTTACACTTTCTGATATCACAGCAAGTTCAACTTGTGAATTAATTTATGATTTTATTCATTTATTAGGCGATAGCGAAAATTTAGATGTCCGAATTGCGACTGATTTATTTGTTGGAATTTTGACAGATACTGGTTCGTTCAAATATTCAACTTCTGCAAAACTGTATAGAATTGCTGCGGATTTAGTAGAATTAGGGGTAGATGATTATTGGATT
>CAWVWD010000145.1:0-8660 GCA_963933585.1 uncultured Saprospiraceae bacterium | reverse complement strand
TTGATGGTCATTTTGGTAAAATTGTAACGCATACTAAAAACCTTGAATATGGGATAGAATATATCAATCATCAAGAGGATTTTAAATTGAATTTTCAGAAGACTTTGTTGAGTTTAAGCGAGAAAATCAATCTTTCGATTGATATTTCAGAAGGGTTGATTTTGACAAAAGAGATTACTTTTCGACGACGAATTAAGCAATGGATTGAAGCGGAAGTTTTGCCCTTAATGTACGAAGTTTGGGAAATTATGGAATTCACAACGGATAGTCTAAAAATGGCGTTGATGAATATTCAAAATCGAACGTCCGTACTTTCGAATGAAATTAGAAATGGCAAAGTTCCGATGAATATTGAGGAAGTCGATGCACCTTTGGATACTTTTCTTGTACGGGCAGAAAAATGGATGACGCAATTGGATGATTTATTTAAGATTATTCATCAGCGACTGAATGACGAGTTCTATCTGTCGAGTATTTATAATAAAAAAAATGATTTTTTACTTGTTCCGCTGCAATCTACTTTAAGTCAATATTGGTTCACAGAAACTGAGGTGTACGAATCTATTGCGAAGTTTTTGAAGCAAGTTTATTTACAAATTCAGCAGTTCAGAAATACGGTTGAACAGGAATCGTCATTGAGTATCTCAGAAAAAATTGTGCGATATGTTCAGACGCATAAAACGGATGCAGAAACGCAACATTATAACAGTATCTTTTTGACGAAAGGTTATATCGGCGAAGCGTTCTGGGTGGAACGAGCCCAAGAAATGCAGCATATTAAGGATTTGATTGGTCAATGGCAGTTAGGATTTCGAGGAAGTGTTTTGTTGCACGGACAACGATTTTCGGGGAAAACGCTTTTTGGTGAAATCATCGCAAACCGTCATTTTACTAATAATATTATTCGACTTTCGCCAAATCAGGTTGTTCAATTTAATGGTCGAAAATTCAACACGACTTATGATTTGGGCGAAGCATTGGATTTCGTTCGGAAGCATCATCGAAATTTGAGACCGTTGGTTTGGATTGATGATATTGAACTTTGGAATAGTCCGGAAAAACGAATTACGGAAAATATTCGAGAGTTGAAAAAGTTTATTGATAATCATTCGAATCGTATCTTTTTTATGGTTTCAATGAGTAATTGGACGAAAGAACATTTGGATAATATTTATGGTATTAGCAAGGTTTTTCAAGCTGATTTTAATTTGGATGATATGGATTCGACCGAAATTCAAAAGGCAATTCTCATTCGACATGGTGCGACACACAGCATTTTGGTAGATGACAACAGAAATGAAGTTGCTAAAAATCAATTGCTGAAAATTACGAATCAAGTTAGTAAATCAGTGGATGGAAATATTGGCGAAGCATTGAACCTTTGGTCGATTTGTATTCAGCAGGCTAATGAAGAACAGGTGAAATTCAATTTACACCAAACTTATCCGATGCCTGATTTTATTAATCCGGATATTGGGGTCATCCTTTCTTCAATCATGATGGAGAAGCGGACGAATGAATATCGCTTGAGTAAGTTATTTGGCAAAGCATTTAAAGATAAATATATCAATATCGTTCAACGATTGATTAGCGTCGGTTTATTAGTTCGACATTTGGATGGTTGGCTCGAAATCAATGAATGTGTCGTGAATGAAGTCGGACGTGCATTGGAACGAGAACAATATTTAAAATTTAATGGGTAAGCGGGTTTCCGGTTGTGGGTTTTATCGTTTTGACGTAAATTTGTAACGTATTCTCATCACGTCAGAACGATAAAACTCGTAACTCGAAAGCACGCAACTCGAAATACATAAAGATGGATACAATATCAGTAAATATATTAAATGAACTAGCTGCGGTGGTTGAAAAGCCGGAGGAGAAAATTGGACTCGTCGAGCGGTTGTTTGATAAGGCGGCTTTTTCTTGGTCGGAGTTTCTATTTTTAGGAGCAACCTTAGTAGCGATTTACTTTTTGTTGCAGTTGCTAAAATGGTTTCTGCAAGTGACGCAATGGTTTGGGAATTACCGAAGAATCATTCAAACTTCGATAAAATCAGTTTTATTAGTTTTTGAACCGATAGTTGTATTGCTGTTGAGTTCCGCATTTATCATGTTAAATCCGATTTATCATGGTTCGGTTTTGGGTTTGGTTGTTCTGTTTGGATTTACGCATATTCGGAATTACGTCCACGGTCGAGTCATTCAGACGAACAGTAATTTAGCAATTGGTCGAGAGATTCAAATTGGTAAATTAGAAGGAATTATCAATACAATCGAACGATTAGGTTTGAAGATAAAAACGGCAAAAGGCTTACATTATATGAGTTTTGCGCATATAATTGAAGCAGGTTATGTCTTACTTTCGGGCGATGATATTAGTGGATATTATCAATTGAAAATTATACCGAAAGAACCGAATTCAAAAATAAATTATGAATGGGAATTAATGGATGCGTTATCGGTTGTTCCGTATTTGGATTGGAATCATAAACCTGAAATTTCAATAGAGGACGATAATCACATTATAGCAAGAGTCGTGGTGAAAGACGAAAGTCATATTTATGAACTGATGGACTTAATCAACGAATGGAATTATTCCTGTAAGATTTTAAAATAATTCTGATTCCTGAATTTTAATTGCTGGTTTTGGTTCTAGCATAAGTATCAAAACGGAACGCTTTAATTATCAAGTATCAAGAAGCAATAAATAAATAATAATGGATATATTATCATCATATAATCTAATCATCGAGGCATCAGCCATTTTGATTTTGTCATTTTTCTTTAGTGAATTATCACGTCGTACGAATATTCCTTCGGTACTAATGTTGATTGTATTAGGAATCGTATTGAAATTCGGAATTGATTATTTAGGAGTAGAAAATTTAGATTTTTTTCCAATTCTTGAAGTTTTAGGAATCGTTGGATTAATTATGATTGTCCTCGAAGCAGCGTTAGAATTAGAACTCAAACAGGAAAAACTCCTGCCAATTCTCAAAGCGTTAAGCATTGCTATTATTGGTGTAATGGCTTCCGCTTGGATTGCTGCATTGATTTTGCATGAATTTGTGGATGGCATGACGATGGAAAAAGCGTGGATTTATGCAACGCCTTTATCCATTCTTTCGAGTGCGATTATTATTCCGAGTGTAACAAGTTTGAAACACGATAAAAGGGAGTTCCATATTTACGAATCGACATTTTCGGATATTTTCGGAATTATTGTTTTCTATTTTCTAACAGGACAATTTGAAGCTCACGGTGACGGCGGTGGACATGGTTTATTGGCATATAGTGGAAATATTTTATTAACCATCGTTTTATCATTGGTGGCGAGTTATATTATTGTTTTGATTTTTCAAAATATCAAAAGTCATACGAAGCTATTTTTATTAATTGCGGTTTTACTTCTGTTGTATGCTTTAGGAAAGTTAATGCACTTATCATCCTTAATTATCATCTTGGTTTTTGGTTTAATTATCGCCAATATGAAATTATTTTTCCAAGGATTTTTAAAGAAATTTTGGAAACCCGAAAAGGCGAAAGAACTCTACGAAGGTTTGCACGTCATCACGATGGAAACCGCTTTTGTCGTCAGAACATTCTTCTTTGTCATCTTCGGTTTGACGATTTCCTTAGCATCTTTAGTGAATGTACAAGTTGCCTTAGTAAGTGGATTAATCATCACTTCGATATATTTTATTCGGTATATTATTCTTCGAGTATTTATTGGAAAAGATATTTTGCCGCAACTGTTTATCGCCCCTCGCGGCTTAATCACGATTTTGTTATTCTATGCGATTCCAAAAGCCGCAGAAGTAGAGGGTTTTGAAGCAGGAATTTTATTATTCATTATTATTGGAACAAGTTTAATTATGACTTTCGCCTTGATTTTTGACAAACAAAGAGCGAGTAAAGCCGTTCGTGCTGCCGAAAGTTCACCGATTGGCTACGAAAAGTGGAAAGCTCCGAAAGTGGAAGATGTGACGGACAAGCATTAAATTGTTTGATTGTTTCAATGTTTGATTATTCGATTGTTTTATCGTTGAACGATTAACAATTAAACATTGAAACAATCGAACATTGAAACAAAAACAATGAAACAAGCAATTATATTAGCAGGAGGATTTGGAACACGTTTGAAAGCTGTTGTGGCAGATGTTCCAAAACCAATGGCACCAGTTTGTGAGCGTCCATTCTTGGCGTTTATTATGGATTATTTAGCTAAAAGTAATTTTGAAAAAATTGTGTTGTCGATTGGTTATAAAGGCGAAGTTATTCAAGCATATTTCGGAAACGAATATAAGGGAATGAGCGTCGAATATGCGGTGGAAGAAAATCCTTTGGGAACTGGCGGCGGAATTTTGAACGCTACAGCGACCTGTTCGGATGAACCTATTTTAGTCTTAAATGGCGATACTTTTTTCGATGTTAATATTTTGGCTTTCGCCAATTTCTATCGTAAAAATAATGCAGATTTAGTATTTGGCTTAAAACCAATGGAAGATTTTGAACGATATGGGACGGTCATTTTGAATAACGAAAACCGGATTACAAAATTCCAAGAAAAGCAATATCGAAAATCAGGTTTAATTAATGGCGGAGCATATATTTTGACGAAAGCTATTTTTGAAAAACAAGGTTTTACGATTGGTCAAAAGTTCTCTTTTGAAACCGACTTTTTAGAAAAATATATCAGCGAATTAGCATTTTACGGCTTTGTTTCGGATACTTATTTTATTGATATTGGCATACCGGAAGATTACGCAAAAGCTCAGATTGATTTTAAACTTTAATATTTAGGCGTCAGGGGACAGCAGTCAGGAGTCAGAATCGACCTAACGACTTCGTCCTTTCATATTTTTAATGCGTTAGAACGAAATCACAAAATAGTTCTGACTCTTGCTTGACTGCTGTCCCCTAACGCCTAATTTCTGACTTCTTAAAGCATGGACTTCATAGAAAATATAGATAAAACCTGGACGCTTTTTCTCGATCGAGATGGCGTAATTAATAAACGCTTAGTTGGCAATTATGTCAAATCTTGGAGTGAATTTCAATTTTTGGATGGCGTTTTAGAATCCTTGGAAATTTTGAATCAAAAGTTTCAAACAATCGTTATTGTAACAAATCAACAAGGCGTTGGAAAAGGACAGATGACGATGGAAAGTGTGAATGCTATTCACGCACAAATGTTATTGGAAATCGAAAAAAACGGTGGACGAATTGATAAAATATACGTTTGCCCAGCACTCAAACATAATAATCCAAAATGTCGAAAACCCGAAACAGGAATGGGCGAACAAGCGCAACGAGATTTTTCAATGATTGATTTTTCTAAATCTGTAATTTTAGGCGATTCGGCTTCTGATATTGAATTTGGAAAACGATTGGGAATGAAAACAGTTTTTGTGAAAACGAAACCGGAGGATTTTGCGAAAATCGCAAAAATCGGTTACGATATGGAAGTGGAAAGTGTAGCGGAATTTGTGGGGAAGTTATAGGTATTTTGAACGTAATAAAAAACGAAAGTGTAAACGTGGGACACCGTAAGTCTTTCTATAGGAAGATTTGCGGTGTCGTAACCGTTAGGTGCAATTAAAAAAAGAAAGCACTATGGAATCAAATAGCCTAAACTCTAAACATTTTAAATTTAATAATGAAGCAGATTTTATACTTTACTTGGCTGAATTAATAACAGATTTAATTCAGAAAAAGGACAGACTTGAAAGATATGGAAATGAAGTAAAGTTGATTTTAAAAAACAATCCAAATGCAAAATTCATTCAATCAGATATTTTTGAATCAATAAATGATAAAGTAAATAGGATTAATCAATATATTTTTAATATAATTGGAGATGAGAGTAAAAAAGCTGTTTCATATCGAAAATTTAGAAAAATACTTTTCAAACAAAAAAACAACTTAAAAATAACGCTAAATAATTTACCTCGAGAAGAAGTAGAACTCATAGGAGAATTTAACCAGCTTAGAAATTGGGGATTACATATTCCAGAATCATTGTACGTACAAAAAAAAGCATTCTTCAAAATGGATTCTCAATTCATTCTCACTAATAAAAAAACAATTCCACTTCCAACATATGATTATTTTGAAATCAAATTTCTATCAGAAATGGGAAGAGAAATTCAAGAGATTTTAGACGCTTTAAACTTAATTTTAGAGAGAATGAAAAATGATTACGCTGCATTAATTGGTGAAGATGTAGTATTAGAATATGAAAAGAACCAAGTAAAATCATATATATTTATGGATGCTGTTCAGAATTCATGGGATGTGCAAAAAGGAAAATTAAGATAAAAACTGCTGCTAATAATAAAAACAACATCTGCCAGCCGCAGCAAAAGCCTTGTCCAGTCGTTGTTGTGGGACGTTCTGCTCCATTGGAGAATGAACATATATTATCATATTTATATAAAAAATAGACTTTCTAAATGCAAATTATAAAGACTCATTATCATTCTGAAGTGAAAACGTTAGAGCATAAATCTATTTTCACAAGACTTGCCACGAGAAGTATAACAATTCAAGGTAAAACCATTTTACTACTTTATACGGAAAGGTATGAAGACTACAGCCTTCCCGGCGGAGGTTTAGATTTGGGTGAAGATAAAATCGAAGGTATGATGCGAGAGCTTAGTGAAGAAACTGGCGCTCAAGATATTAAAAACATAAAGCCTTTTGGTATTTACGAAGAGTACAGACCCTGGAATAAGCCGGACTATGACATTCAGCATATGATTTCTTATTGCTATATCTGCGACATTAATAAAGAGCTTGGTATTTCAAATATGGAGTCTTACGAAACAAAGAATGGTATGAAAGCGATGTGGGTTAATATTGATGAAGCCATAAAACATAATAAGAAGACCATAGCGACAAGCCATAAAAAAGGGATGTCTATTGAACGGGAAACTTTTTTACTAGAGCTTATTGCTAAGAGCATAACTTAAAAATAACTTTAAATATAGCGATTAATGAAGAAGAATATTTAACTGCCCATAAATTGCATGGAAAAGGTTTTCAAAATAGAAAGACAGGCATAGAAATAAAATCATGTTTCAAAGAATTATTAGATTATTACAAAGAAGTAATTGGAATTGAAGAAACTGAATCGAATGCAATTGTACATCATCGAATTGCTCTTTATGGTGCAGGTCGCCCAAAAGGTAAAAAGCCAATAAGAACAAAAACAAGCAAGATATTGTCCCGAATATGGGTTTGGAAAAGAGGATTTCATAAATCAAGAGACGAAACCATTAATGGAACGGAGAAAAGAATTATTTAAATAGTAAGGGAACAGGTAATAAATAATCTGCCTGTTCACACAGTAGGGGAGGCGTAACGAGTAGATTATCAAAGCCTCATTCATTTTTCATCATTAATCAAAATTACAAGACCATGAATCTAAAAAAAATCAGTTTTTTATTCCTAATTAGTTTTCTCTGTTTGACCAATCTTGACGCTAAAGACATAGAAGGTACGATTATTACCGAAACAGAAACGCTAAAAGTAACCTTTCATACACCTTTTCAACTTTTTGATCTCTCGACTCAAAACTTAATGAAAATGCAGTATAAAGTCAAGTACTCTGATACGAATGGGAAAAGGAATACACTAAGACCTGAAGACGCAAAAGAAATCCGATTTATGTTTCAAGGAGAAGAAATTAGAATGATTTCTCATTATAACTCTTTGGGCGGAATGATAATAACGATGTCTTCTCATATTTTTCTGCATTTAAAAAGTGAAGGGAATCTGAGTTTATATAACTTTTACTATTCTGAAAGTAGCGGTACGGGAAATCAAACGTACTATTCTGTGGCAGAAAGTTCTGTTTTGAAAAAAGAAGGTGGCGAATTAACAAAAGTTAGATGGTTTCTCTTCAGAAAAGAAATGGCAACGTATTTTGAGGATTGCCCCGACTTGGTCGGCAAGATTAAGGATAAAACATTTCGTATTCGTTATATAGTCGCAATCGTTGAATTTTATAATGCTTCGTGTGCTGAATAATAAATATCGGAAGGCTTTTTCAATCATTTGAGAAAGCTTTTTCGTTTTTTGTTTATTTAATGATTTCCGAATAATCTTGTCTGATTAATAGTCATTCTACTTCGCTTTTTAATACTCTAATTTTACAAAATTAAATCATTACAATTAAATATTTCTTCGAAACTTTGATTGAGATATATTCCAAATGGACTAACTACTTGAAACGTCTCTAATATTCCAAATTCATCTTCATTTAATAATTGTAAATTAAAACTGTAGTCATGTTTTTGTTTAGAATCATGGGATTTTTCTTTAATCTTATTAATTATAATTCCCTGAACTATGATCTTTTCCTCTTTATCAAATATATTATAATTCACATTATTTTGTTGCATTCTCATATAATAAACTCCGCGTGGCTTTTTTTCATATAAAACTACTAAACAGACTGTATCTCCAATAATATGATTATTATAAACTTCTTGAGCTTTTTTTTCATTTTCTTTCAATCTTTCTATCTCGTTTGCTTCTACTGCTTTCCTATAATTACTTAGTATCTCCTCTATTTTATTGTAATCAATCTTTTCATTATTCAAATGTTCATGTAACATTATGAAAAATGGGATTTCCTTATTATTGCTTACTAT
>CAWVWD010000144.1:0-8671 GCA_963933585.1 uncultured Saprospiraceae bacterium | reverse complement strand
AAATTTACAATAGAATTGGAGAATTGGTTTATACAAACGATAATTTGAACACCAATAGCCCATTAGAATTAAACGAATCCCCAGGTATTTATGTACTTGTCTTGGAAACCAACAATTCAACTTCTGCAATTAAGTTTATTTTACAATAACAAAAATTTGCGAATAATATGTACACGCAATAGCGGTTCGGGAGCAATCTCAAACCGTATTTGTATAATTATCTCGCTAACTAAAATTGGACGGTTAAATTTTGCAAGTACTCATACACTAAACTTTGGCATACTTTCTACAGAATTGGACGAATACAAACGTTATTTTCGTGTAACATTAAACCATGGAGAAAACAGTTTCAGAAGCTATTTCGTTGAGACGATCAGTAAGATTATATAAAGACGAATCCATCGATTCTGAAAAAGTCAAACAATGCTTGGTTAATGCATCATTAGCACCTACCAGTAGTAATCTTCAACTTTGGGAGTTTTATCACATTACGGATAAAGACACCTTAGGCAGGATGGCAGAAGCCTGCTTGGGTCAGAATGCAGCAAAGACTGCACAGCAAATAGTTGTAGTGGTATCTCGTAAAGACCTCTGGCGAAAACGAGCAAAAGCTAATTTGAATTTTTTAGACCAAACGTATGATAAAGAAGGGCTTAGTGATCGGGAATTGAGGCGAAAAAAAATGGCTTCAGATTATTACAGCAAATTGATTCCAACTATTTACACAGATTTTTTGGGAATACTCGGTTTCCTCAAATATGTTACCTTTCAAATTGTTGGTTTATTCAGACCTATATACAGGCAAACCCGATTAAGCGATATGCGGATAGTAGCTCATAAAAGTGCTGGATTAGCCGCTCAAAACTTTATGATAAGTATGGCAGCTATAGGTTATGATACCTGCCCTATGGAAGGCAGTGATACGTTAAGAGTAAAAAGAATATTGAACCTTCCTCGAGGTGCTGAAATAAATATGGTCATTGCATGTGGAATAGGAGATGACAAAGGAATCTATAGACAAAGATTCAGAGTTCCATTTGATGAAGTCTATTTTGAAGTTTAAGTGATTTACAAATCAACAAGAAATAAATGAACACTTTATCGAACCCAAAATCAAAATGTATTTATTGAGTACATTCAAGATATAACGGGCAATTACGGACAAACAAAAAAGCGGAATAGTGAAACTAAATTCAACTATTCCGCTCGAGTAGAGTCTATTAGACTCTTATCTAACCTTTGGACTAAAAATTTAGTTAAACCAAATCTGTTGAATTGATAAATCGCAACGAGCAATATTCTGTTATTTTTTGACCCTAAAAAAGAACATACTGATTAGTTAATATATTTGAAGAGTGAAAAAAATATTATTAGCGTTTTTTTTATCCCTCAATTTAGGTTCGTTTGCTCAAGTAAAAAAGGCAGAGGATGTTTCAGAAACCTTTGTTGGAAGAAATTTAAATGAACTAGACCGATTTGCAGTCAATATTGGTGAAGAAATTAAGGATTTATTTAGGAAAAAGCGTGATTATAAACCATTTACCAATAATCATGAAAAGCCGATTAAATCTCATGTAATACCTCCAAATTATATTGAGACCAAAGCTATTTCATCCACAACTCGGGCTGATTTCACTAAGCTTCAAATTGAAAAAGAGGTGCCTCCTGAATTATCTTTAAATGTTATGTATCCAAGAATTACGCCAAATAAAGGTTATGTTTCCTTTCAGGTCGGAGATAATAACTACAAGAGATACATCAATGATATAAAAAGAGAAAATATTGAGTACATCAAATTGATATCTCCAGATTCAGCCAATTGTTTTGTTAAAAAATACACGCTACTTCCAAAAAGAGAGGTGAAAAGACATTATTCCTTTGTATTGGATCATAGTGGATCCATGGGGGATGAGCGAGCAAATAAACTTCAAATCGCTATTTTTAATGCAATTAAAAATAATACGCTAACCAATAAAAATGAAAATATTTATTCCATTCATAAATTTGACGGAGAAGGTAATATTGTTCATTTGATTACTTCTAAAATAATTGATGAAATCGAAAAGGCATTACTTCCACCAAAAGGGTTAATAGGATTTGGAAATTCAACTGCCATTAAAGATGCCTTAAATCAAGCTATTGATACTATTGCTAAAGATAAAGAATCTGAATCGAAACTTATTATACTGCTCACTGATGGATATTCCAATACAGATGAAATCCAACTTACATTGACTGATGTAATTAGAAAATCCATTGACAACAATATAAGTATTGCACCAGTAGGTTTTGGCAGCAATGTAGATGATGATTATTTGCGTCAAATTGCATACTTTGCTGGAGGGAATATGTACAAGATATATCATGAGAATGAATTTGATCAATTTTTTAAAAATGTATTTTTAGATATCAACTTAAATTACGAGATTGCATTTTCGCCATGTAAATTTGGTGATGAACTTACAATTGAACTAAAGCTCAAAGACCTAGAAACGCCTCTTGTTGGTCATACCTTTTTTGCCACACCAATTAAATCAGGCTATACCATAGATTTAAACATATTGTTTGACCCAGCAAGCAGTAAGGTAGATAAAGACATGTATGGTGAAAATTTAGACCAAGTTTTTCAATTACTAAAATCTAGATCTGATTTGAGTATCATAATTGCAGGTCATACCGATAAGGTTGGACGCGAAAGCTATAATAAAGAGTTGTCTCTTAAGCGAGCAGAGGCAGTAAAAAAATATTTTGTTAATCTTGGTATAAATGAAAATAGAATAGAGACAAAAGGGTTTGGTTGGTCGATGCCTGCTTACCCTTATATCAACGGTGAAAATGAAAATGTCCTAAACAGGAGAATTACACTGAAAATCAAATAACTTGTAATGATAAATCATACATAAATAATAGTGGCTCGAGAAAAAACACTTTATCGAACCCAAAATTAAAATGTATTTATTGAGTACATCCAAGATGTGACGGTGAATTACGGACAAACAAAAAAGCGGAATAGTGAAACTAAATTCAACTATTCCCTCTGATAGAGGCTTTGCTCCTATTATCTAACCTTTGACTTACGAACTAGTCAAACCAAATTACATCTTAACTAGCTTTATAGAGGCATTAGTAGATGCACAGTAATCTGTAAGAAGTAAGTCCCTGGAAGAAGGCT
Source organism: uncultured Saprospiraceae bacterium (assembly GCA_963933585.1). Taxonomy (GTDB): domain Bacteria; phylum Bacteroidota; class Bacteroidia; order Chitinophagales; family Saprospiraceae; genus CAWVWD01. The sequence goes on along the minus strand of CAWVWD010000144.1, from coordinate 5,499 downwards.
GCTCATATCTATGCGTGCTGTCGCCGAATAAAATATCAAGCTATATTTTTTATAATTTTTCCATTTTCGCAAAGAACTATCAATTGGTCATCATCATCTGTCTTGTAATTATATTCCTTAGGATTTTCTTTGTTAGGATTTACAATAAATTGCCGAGTCAATTCTTTCTCAATTTTTAAGCGTTCGATTATTTCTTCCCTATCAATTACTTCTATTGTTGAATTTTGTTTGTCATAAAAAACCGATTTAATGCCTATCAACTGAATGTTATATTTCCTTAACATTGGTAGGAGCTCATCATATGTATACCCCACTAATGACGCATGTACTTTAAGATCAATGGTGTAAAACTCGTTATTGTCATCAGAATAACTGAGTAGGTCTTGTAGAACCATTGACAAGCCTTTTGTATTCATAGTTTGGGTGATGATATTATTTCCTATTTCGGTAGTACATATAACCTCATTTACGTCAGAATCTAACAATGAAGATTCAAATTGCCTATCGTTAACTTCAGCAATGATGTATATAGAATCCTTAGATGTCCCGTTTTCTTTATTGTTTTTGTTTCTGCAGAACCTTGAAATTGCAAGAGCCCGGAGCAAAGTTCGCTCGTCAGCATCTGACTCAAGTCCATCTGCAAAAAGAACAATTGAAGCCGCCTTATCAATATTCGCCTGCTCTAAAGTGAATACGTCTCTCGTTTTACCTTTTACATAATCTAACTGACCCTTCTCAATAAGATTCCTTAAATTCTGATTGGACTCAAGAACTTCCGTCAAGTCAGCATTAATAATAGTAATTTGACACTTTTTGTTTGAGAAATCAGATATTGCCTTAATCGAATTCTCAATAAAATCGGGTGTTCTCAAGTTCCATCCACAAATTACGTAATGACCTTCGTGAATCACTTTATTTTTGCCTTCCATTCTTTTTTTAATTTTTATGTTCGTTAAATATTCAAATAAAATACTTGCACCTAACCCCACCCATCCAAGGTAGATAGCTAAAGTGGCTAAAAACTTGCCTAATACACTTATTGGGAACAAATCATTTTCGAATCCTGAAAGAATCAGTATCAATAGCCAGTGGTGAAATTGCTCAGTACTTAAATCGAGCAAGGGGCTTTCACCTACTTTTTCAATCCTCTCAAAATATAATATCGTTTCAGTAATAAGGAAATAAGCAATAACTACAACTAATAAAGTGAAGAAAAAATGCTTATAGCGTCTCCATATATATGCAAAACTTATTTTCATATAATAAAAGACTGCAAAGAGACCAATAACTAGAACTAAGATTACCGAAGAAATTGAAAACATTTAATATATTTTAGTTCCGTTCGTTGAAATTGTTGTCGCCATTTTAATATTTTTTTTACAAACTTAAATGGAGATAAATAACCAGAAGATACATATTTGATACATATATTTATTCTAAGAGAAAATAGTCTATCCAATTGCCCGATTTCCTCTATTTATGTATATATCTATAGTAGGTATATATAGTTATGGCAAACAAAACGGGAATCAAGTACGGAGGTAGACAAAAAGGCACAGCTAACAAAGCAACAGCAAGCCTTAGAGAGGCTTTTACAGACCTTTTAGAGGACAATATGGGCAGATTACAAGAGTTGCTCGATAAAGTCGCAGAAAAGAACCCTCAGAAGGCATTAGAACTACTCTTAAAGCTATCAGAGTTTGCTCTACCTAAGCTACGAGCCATAGAAGTTAATAATGAGTCAGAAGAGGCTTTACACACCTCATTAGATATTAGAATAATTAATACTGGAGTGCCGCTTGCGAGTTGTGAGAAGGATGTGGTGATGTTAGAGGATAACCCCCTACCCTAATTTCAGCACCCTGAACAAAACGTAGGTAAGAGTTTAACTAAAGTTATAACACTACTGACACTAAACCATCAGGTTAAATACCCTTCACCTATTTTTTTGGAGGTAAAAAAAATCATAGGAATAAATTTATACATTTGAACTTTATAAATCAGATATACAATCTCACAAAACACATTAAGAATCATAAATCAATGAAAATATTAATTACACTTTTACGAGTTAACCTAGTACTGATGATTGTTTCACTATCATTATGTAAATAAGAATATGGAGAGTTTATTTAGTCTAATAAAAGCCCAAACCACGAATATGCTTAAATATATTCAATATCACTTTGAAAATAAAATCACTAGAAGTTCTAATTTTATATTATTCCTTTTTTTAACCGCTGGATTTAGTGCTTTTGTTTTGTTTGTGCTGCAATCAACTATTGGTTTAAATGCGACTCAAAATTTTTTTAATGTCTGGTGGGACAACTTAACATCAATCTTAAAAATCAAATACGGTAAGACTACAGACTCGAAAATTATAGATGTATTAATTTGGGGCCTTAATATTGCTATCTCTGGTTTGATTATTGCGTTTTTAACGAATAAATTTTCTGCATTTATCAATAAACTCAATAAGGGGCATTCAATGATAATAGACAAAAATCATTATGTAATTATAGGTTGGAATGCAAATATTTTTCAATTATTAGACGAGCTAAAACATTCGCAATTAGATCAAGCTAGACCAACGGTATTGTGCTTCAATAGTATGGATAATATTGAAATGAGAACTAGAATAGATTTAGAATATCCCAATCAAAAACAAATTAGAATTTTAACAAGGTCAGGGGATAGTTATAATATAAAAGAGCTTTCAATTTTAAACTTGACGGAAGCCAAGTCTATTATGGTACTCCACGATGAATTAAAACCATCTTATAGTATAGAGACAACATTATTAGCTGTCAGTCAAAATATATCTAATGCTAATACTCCTCCCATAATAGCAGAATTTAATGATGATACCAACATGGAGGTATTAACTAAACAAAAGGAGAAAAGTATTTATGGAGTTCATACAAATTCAATCATTGCTTCTATAACTTCACAGTCTATTAGAAATAGACATATTGCCTCTGTATTTTTGGATTTCTTAGATTATGATGGTGATGAGATATACTTTTATCCTGGCAATAATTTTAAAGGAATGAGCATACGAGAAGTTGCGAATTCAATTCAAGGTGCAACTCTTATAGGAGTTTTTATAAACAATAAATGTGAATTAAATCCTCATCCAAATAAATTAATTTCTGAAGGTGAAGAGCTGATTGTAATTGCTGCCAATGATAATATAAAGTTAACAGGACACGAAATTGTATCTCACGAGAAAATGCATTATGATGTATTTTTAGAAGATATTGAGGACAACAATACAAAAAGGTCAATATTAGTACTTGGCTGGTCAGAGTTGGGTCGACAAATTATAGATGAGAGCTTAAATATGATCGAAAAAGGATCGAAAATTATCATTTCCTATCGTTCAGATATTTTGAATGAGGAGTCATTAGGTTTGAATAAAAGTGAGGATTTTATAATTAGATATAGTCCATTTAAAAAAAACAATGTATCATTATCCTTAGAGTATCTGCGACAAAATAAAATAGATACTATTTTAATTTTAGGCTATAATGATCATTTTACTCCAGACATCTCAGATACATATTCTCTAATGCAGAATTTACAACTAAAGGATGTGTTATCTGAAATGAATCCCGAAGAAAAACCAAGAGTTATTCTTCAATTAAATGATGGTTCCAAACAAGATTTAATTGATGTGGAAGAAAACAATGAATTTATTGTTAGTAATATTTTGACTTCGTTGTTAATGTCTCAGCTTGCTAATAATCCGATTTTAGGTGTGATTTTTGATGAGCTTTTTTCTCCCAAAGGCTGCGAGATTTATATAAATCCTATCGAAAAATACTTGAATATCAGTAATATTAAGTTTATTAAAGTTTCAGAATTAATAAATTATTGTTTAGATCGTAATGAAACATTTATTGGATATATTGCAAGCAACGATTTAGTTTTAAATCCCCCTAAAAATGATTCTTTACAAATATCTACTAAAGACCTAGAGATTATTATTATATCCCATGAAAATTTATAAATAAAATATATAAAATGAGTATTCTAAAGCAACCAAAAAAATAAAAGTTTCGGGCCTGCCATTGTGTTAGTCTGAAGGGACCGGAACTAGTTTAAGTCGCGAAATACTAAATGTTTTATTCCCACCTTTAAAAGATGAAGATTACACATTGAATGTGTTCTTTTTTGATAAATAGAAAGAAAAAAGAAAAGTTAAAAAAGGATTGAAATCTTTCCACAAAGTATTTGAAAGTTTGTGGTGGTAAAAAATAATTTTAATAATTAAAACCAAATAAAAATGAATGTAAGTGTAAATTCCTCGGATGTTAGATGTTATGTAGTTAATGTTACAATTGATAAAGATGATATTTCCTATGAAGGTGAAATAGAATTATATAGCTATGGTGGTGGATTTGAAGAAAGTGATATGGTAGTAACATTGTTACAAGATGATGATGGAAATGATTTGGATGAAGATGATATTGATAGAACAGAACTTTATCAAGCTTGTATAAACTTCATTTAAAATAATAATAATAATAATATGAGTGTAGAAAAAATAGTTGAACAAAGAGTACAGAAGAGGCTATACATACCTCATTAGATATTAGAATAATAAATGATTTATTAACAGCTGAACAATAAATCAAATAAACATATGTAAAATGGGCTAATTATGGGCTATTATAAATAAATTGAATGACTAATTTCCGCCCATGAAAAATATATTACATACGTTATTTATCTTATCAATTATCTTTACATCATGTTCAGAAACAAAAAATATAGATGCAGATTCAAAAATGCTAGCAGAATTACAATGCAAAGAATTCAACCTAAGAAACTTTAAGTATAGTGCTAATGATCCGGCTAAAGAAGCTAAGTTTAAGCAAGCAGAAATAGATCTGCCCAAAGTAGAATCTGAGATTACAGTTCTAAACGAGAAGTTAGTTGAAAAATATAATCTTGAGGAACTTGATCAAATAACTGAAATAGCAAAAAAGGAGTTTGAAGCTTGCCGAGCTGAATGGAAGGCTAAGTAATTACTTGAACAAGGTAGGCTTTACTGTGAAGAAACCAACTCGTTTACTAGAATTTTGTTTTTTTTAATAAGCCCCAGTTGATTATTTTGATATTGTCGCTTAGCAATGATTCGTGTCATTCATTGTAGAGTAACTCTGTAAGAATGAACAAAATCCTTAGTACTCGAAATTCAAATCGGTATACAGTCCCGTATACAGTAATTGATTGCTTAAGTTGATTTCTCTTTGCTTCTGCTAGTCTCAATAAGTGAGTTTTTCTAGGCATACAAGCAAAAAAGGCTTATTTAGACAAAATATAAAAAAGCTTTGTGAGTACGGTTCCGACCTCAAAAATAAAAGACTAACTTTCAGAATGTTAGTCTTTTTTTTATGCCTCTATTTTTTTTGATAGCAATATTTAGATTTAGAAATAATTTCGGAGAATTCTCTTAAATTATAAATCTGTTATAAACGAGCAGTATAATAC
>CAWVWD010000143.1:0-8675 GCA_963933585.1 uncultured Saprospiraceae bacterium | reverse complement strand
TAAATTCATCTAATACAATCGCTTGTTCTTCTTCATCTACACCTTCCGAAAATGTAATATAAATATCACCATTTGGGACAAAAGGCGTTTTTCCATCTTCTCCGACATAAACGTGTGTTCCAATTTCTACTTCGTCTGCTTCTCTAAGCGAATCTAACTCAGAATCTGCATCTTTTTTTTCTCCAAGGTCAAAAATTTGAAATCCTCCAAGGCGAGTGTATTTTTTTTCTTCTTTTTCAATTGCTTTTGGTGCCGTAGGCTCTCCTGTAGAACGAGATTTAAAGGTTTTTAAACCGATTAAATTTGTACTTTTTTTGAGTTTCACTTTACCTTTACCGAGTCTTACTTTCATGAAAAAATTAGTTTTTGAATGGTTTTGAAAGGTAAATTAATGGTTTCGTGATTAAAAAGCCACTAATTTTATAACAACATGTCAATTTATTGTAAATCAATGGCAAGTCCAAATTATTGGTGTAAAAAGTAATATAGCGATTCTTACTTAGTCTAAAAAGGCTATTCCCGAATGATTCAGAAATAGCCTTTTCCTTATTTTATTATCAATAAAAAACACCGTCAAACCGATAATTTAATACTTAATAATTCATATTTAATATCTAAATATTTGGCTTACACCAATTCCATTTTTGAACTATAAGATTTAATAAATTCATATACTCCGAATAAAACAGCAACGTAGAATAAATCACCGGCTAAAGTATTCCAAAAGAAAGGAATTCCTGCTGCGTAACAAGCCATTAAACCAGAACCAGTTTTTGGATACATTCCGCTTGACATCCAAGAACCAAAATTGGTAATTAAGAAAAATAAAGCAGAAGCGACGACGCTTGAACCGAACAAACTCCCTGGCGTAACTTTTTTCAAAAATCTTATTCCGAATAACGTAATTACCGCAAAAGCACCAACTATTAAAGCGAAACCACTTGTGAACCAAGCGAAACCTTCATAATATTGAGCATAAAAAACGTTGTTCAAAATCAAATCACTCACCCAAAGTGCAACAAAAGGAATAATAAACGCCCAATATTTTTTAGTGAAGTAAGCTGCTCCGAAAAGTGCTGTTGCTCCAACTGGCGTGAAGTTCGGTGCGTGAGGCAACAAACGGCTTAATGCCGCTACTAATATTAATCCGCTGATAATGAAGATTGACATTTTTTTATTTTCCATAGTTTTTGTGTTTGTTAGTTTTATGAATAAAACAAACCTGTCGGGTTTTTCCCACGAGATTTCGGGACAAGTAAAACTCGACAGGTTTTGAGAATTGCAAAATTACGAAAGCGAAATCTAAAACGGGAATTTCCAATACAAATTAAAACGAATCATTGCCCAAATATAGATTTCGTAAGCGAAATAAATTTGAATCATTAAGACAATCGGCATTCCGTAACGAAACCATTTTTTGCGTTTTTTGTGGTGAACAGGTGGAAACATTCCACCAATAATTCCTACACTTCCAAGTACCAAACCGGAAATCAATAACTGCTTTTCAGAAATTCGCCAAGCATCTTTTTGCTTCGATTTCCGCTTATCCCAAATCATTAAAACATATGTTCTAATGTTTAGAATGAATACCAATAATATAATATAAAATAGATTCATGTCTCTTTGTAAAAATTCATTTTTTGAAAAAAGAATAATTGATGTAACTTTAAAAGAATCATATTAACCATCCAGAAAAGACAGTATAAATTCCGACTTTACATCGGTTATTTAAAAAGATAAAAAATCTCTAATCACTCAAAATGCAAATGTCATTAAAAAAAATCGAAAAACATTTTTCCATTGATATGAAATATATAATATGAATAAACCCGTAACACAATCTCAATTATCATTTCCAAATGAGAAAGAAATCCGAATTACGTACGAAAATTCTTCGTCTGTAAAGTGGTTTCATTATGTCGCTAATCTCGTAATAATAATTTTTTTCGGGTAAACAAAAAGCAGATACTTGGTTTGAAAATTTAGTTAACCTTGTGGCTAAAAAGACAGAAACAGTTAGGAAAAAACGGAATTTTGAAAAAAAGAGAAAATATAAATTAAAGTACCCAATCACTAAGCGAAGGGTACTTTAATTTCCTTAAGTTGACGACGGGCGATTTTGAACCGCCTGTCCAATTGTTCATTTCTTATAAATTATTATGCGAACCGTCGCAGAAAGGACCACCATTATTATGTTTGCAGCCACACCAAGCTACTTTTTTCGCAGTTTCTACTTTCTCGATAAGCGGAGCGTATCCTGAACCTTTGTGCGAACCATCGCAGTAAGGTTGTTTTGAACTCAATCCACAAGAGCACCAAGCATAAGTACCTGGTTCGACATCCATTACGTATGGAAATTTTTGGGCAATAACTTTGTCAGCCATAATTATTTATTTTTATTTTTGAATTTAAATATATCAATGTTTAAACACTGAAAAGGTTAATTGTTTTATGTTTTATTCAATTCGTATTTAGTCTAAATTGTAATAGGAGTTATAAGGGAAGCAGAAATTGCTTTGCTATAATCGATATTTTATTCATTTCTGCTTCTCCTAATCTAAAGCGAAATTGATTAATCCTTCGACTTTTTACGGTTTACGGTTTACGTGCGACTATTTCTGACGTTAATAATTCATCTTTCATCGGCAAAGAACTATTGTTCGCCTATTATTTTGTTATAAAATAGTACCTTGTGTTGCATAGTAATTAAATTTCCCTTTACTTTGTCCTATCAAAAACACAAAAACTATGAATAATGATATTAATAAAACCTTAGAAAAAACTAAAAAACAATTGCGACGAGGCGTTTTAGAGCTTTGCGTATTGTCGATTATTTCTGAGAAAGCGGCTTATCCTTCTGATATTATCGTGAAATTGGAAGAAGCAAAAATGATTGTGGTTGAAGGTACTTTATATCCTTTACTCACTCGATTAAAAAACGACGACTTATTAGCATACAATTGGCAAGAGTCAAATTCGGGGCCGCCGAGAAAATATTATCATCTTACCGAGAAAGGAATTGATTTTCTTTCTCAATTAAAAAATGCTTGGGATGAATTATTAGTAGGTGTTTCAATTTCAACAAATCATCTTAAAAATCCTGAAAATGACTTATCAATTATCAACTAAAAAAACGATAAATAGCTTGAATGATATTTTGAGCGACCAACAAAACGACACAAAAATGAAAAAGACGATAAATATTAATCTAGGTGGTTATCCTTTTACAATTGATGATGATGCTTATGAACATTTGAAAGAATATTTGGATGCTTTGCGTCAACATTTTCAAACGTATGAAAGTGCGGACGAAATTATTTCTGATATAGAATCTGGAACGGCTGAAATCCTTAATACACGATTAGAAAATAGAACAATTATCTCTAGGAGTGATATTCAAGCCGCAATTGCAAGAATGGGAACGCCAGAGGATTTTGGAGCGGAAACTCGATTTGAGGAAGATATGAATTATGGAAAAAGTAATACTTCAAATAATAAATATAAAACTGGAAAACGTTTGTATATCAATCCTGAGGATAAGGTAATTGGTGGCGTTTGTTCGGGTTTGACTGCTTATTTTGGTATCGCAGATCCTGTTTGGCTTCGTATCGGTTTTGCCATATTAGGATTTGGTTCGGTTGGTGTTTTTATTCCAATTTATATCATCTTAATGATTATTCTACCAGAACCGAAAACAGCTGCTCAAAAGTTAGAAATGCGTGGTGAACCGATTGACGTGAATAGTATCGCTCGTGTTGTGGAAGAAGGAATTGAAGGGATTTCTAATACGATCACGCAAATTACGGATGAGTTTACGAAGAAGAAAAAGTAAAATAGTGCGGGTAATTAACCGGACCGTTTTTATAGGAATTTGAGTGCTAAAATACGCACTTTAAAATAAATTAGTACACTTTAAAAAACGTGTTATATTGGCATCTATAAGGGCAAAACGAATGTTTTGCCTTTTTTTATAGTAGTCAAACCTTATAGGTTTTTTTACGCTTACTCCTGCAATAGATTTTATTAATTTACCCAAATCTGATAGGAAATTTTTTATGCTAAAAATATTCTCCTGTTAGGTCTGACTATTTAAAGAAATTAAAAATCAGCAAATCAAAAAAGTCCATCATTTAGAAACAAGTTCTGAATGATGGACTTTTGATTTTAGAATAATTACGAAAAACGCAACTGTTCGAAAAAAATTAAAACTTCGTTCTTAAAGAAACTGCCATATTTCTTCCTGGAGCAGAAACGCCTGATGAAAAGGAACGATAATGCGTATCTAAAATATTTTCAAAGGCAACTGTTAATAATATATTTCTATTCAAATTAAAAGTCATATAGGTATTTAAGGTGTACCAAGACGGAGAACCGTCAACGGTTGCTTGATCTAAATTGTCTGTTCCTTCTAAGTCGAAATCTTCTGCTTTTTTCCACCCATTGTAACGAGCCAAAAATCGGAATTGGAATTTTTTTGCGTGGTAACTTACCGTTGTTTGGCCATATAAAGGTGAAATATGAGCCAACGGTTCATTTTGTGAAGTATTCCAGCCTTGTAGATAATTGATGCTACTTTTTAATTTCCAATGATCACTTAATTCAAAATTTATATTTCCTGAAATGCCATAAATATAAGCTGTTCCAGCGTTCGTGTTCCATTGAGTCGTGTAATAATCGCCATAATATAATAGAGAATCAGAACCATTTAAAGTTGTAAAATCACGGACAATCGCATCAAATAAATACGTATAAAAACCAGTCGTGCTGATAGAATGTGAACGAGAACCAGTTTCTATTTTTTTAGTAATTCCCAATTCACCATTTAGTGCATATTCAGAACTTAAGGCAGGATTTGGAATCGTAATAAAATCACCTTTTGCTCTTATTTTACCAAAATCATCCACATTTGGTGAACGGAACGCAGAAGATACGACTCCATTGATAAACCAATTATTTCCTGCTTCCCAAATCATGGATAAACTTCCGGTCAAAGCTCCTAAGTTAGAACTAATCGCAGTATAAGGCAATTGAATATTTGTCGTATCAATAAATTGAGACTCCAACATTGCGTAAGAATAACGGAAACCAGCTGTTATATTTACTTTATCTCTGAACTTTTGGCGATAACTCATATAAGCCGCCAATGTCGTCATATCACTTCCACCGTCAGGATAACGGGTCATACCATTTTCATCAATAATACCGGTTATAATATCTTCATCGTAAGCCGTAGAGTTTACGCGGTTATAATTGGCTTCCAAGCCATAAAGAAAACGTTCATCTACTCTTGTACTGAATAAATTCGACTTAATATCTTTTACAAAATCAATACTCAGGCTTCCAATATGGACATCTTCTTCTTGGTAAGAGCGAGTTGTGTGGCCGAAACGACGAGTAATTCTATCTTCATCTACTTTCTGATAAGCAGTGATGACTGACAAGGAGCTGAACAGGCGTTTATCAGTTGGTTTGTACTCCATTGTTACCGAAGAAAGCAAACGTTTTTGTGGTCCGTAATCCCATTCGGCAAAGCTAAAATCCTCTTTGCGAATTCCATCAACTATGCTAATATCTGATTCTGCTAACTGGTCATATCGAGGAATCTTACCCGACGATGAATATTGAATATTGGCTAAAAAGTTTAAATCTTTCGTGGGTTGGAATAAGATTTTTTGTAGTATATCTATCTGATTATATCCAGTTCCAACTTGCACCAACGGATTATTATTTCTAATCACTGAATCTTTGTTATTAATTCTATCGACATAAAAGAATCGTCTTCCATAATCAATATATTCGGTTTTATTTCTTGAACCAGTCCTTAAATCATCAAAACTCGAAACCGTCACACTACTCAATGAACTCCATTTTCTACCACCAAAAGTAAAATCAAAATGTCCTGTACGTTCTTTATTTGCAGAAGACAAACGCACAAAGGCATTTCCATCAAATATTTTATCAGCATCACCAAAAGTCAAACGAGGACGTTTACTCGTAAAACTCATCACGCCACCGAGTGCATCACTGCCGTAAATAACAGCTGCGGGACCATAAACTATTTCCACTCTGTCCAACATGTTATTATCAATCGTAATCGCATTTTGCAAGTGTCCATTTCTATAAATCGCATTATTCATTCGGACACCATCGACTACAATCAAAACCTTATTCGCTTCAAAACCTCTAATTACAGGACTTCCTCCGCCCATTTGTGATTTTTGTATAAATATATTTCCCGTATTTAAAAGTGCATCAGCAGTAGTTTGAGGATTAAATAATGCAATATCTTTTGATTCAATAATATCTATTTGTGCAGAAATATTAGAAATTCGATCATCCGTACGAGAAACTCCTTTTACCGTATATTCTTGTAAGAAAACGCCTTCTTCCATATATATGCGTCCACTTTGAGAGAGTAAATCTGCCAATGTAATATTAATGGTTTGATAGCCGACATAACTAAATGTAATGGAATCTTCTAAAGCAAGACTGTGAATATTTGCTTCTCCGTACATATTCGTCGCTGCGATAAATGGAACCATATGATTATAGATACTAACGCTTTCCATCGGTTTATTGGTGTGTGCATCTTTGACGATGGTAACTAAACCAATATCTTTGATTGGTTTAGCATTGGCCTGAAAAGCACAGATTAAAAATATTAAATATAATATTTTTCTATATATATTGATGTGAAAAAAAAACATATTTTTTCTTTTGGTTGTGTCTATTTTTTTTATTGAGAATGTTATTTATTTATTTATAATAAATAGTCTAAAATATAATCATGAAATTTAAGAAATAGTTATCATATGAATGATTATAATTATATAAATAACCGTATCTCCATTTAATACACAAGCTGATTCATTTTAGAAATGATAAACTTTGATTTTGAGACTTTACTTAAAATCATATCATTTTTTCATAACAGTTATAAAAAAGAGACTACTGTTTTGGCAATTGTATTCGGAAGGTTGTGCCTACATTTTCCTCTGATTGTTTGACAAACACCTTGCCATTATGATAATTTTTTATAATACGTTGTGTCAAAGAAAGCCCTAATCCCCAGCCACGCTTTTTTGTAGAGTATCCGGGTTTAAAGACAGATTTGAATTTTGAAGTAGGAATTCCTTTTCCGGAATCTTCGATATCAATATAAACATAGTCCTTATCTTCAAAAACGGCTGCAGCGATTCTACCTTTACCTTCCATGGCATCTAACGCATTTTTCAATAGGTTTTCCAAAACCCAATCAAACAAATTCACATTGATATTTGCTTCGATTGCATACTCCTCAACCATTTTTGGATATTCAAAAATGATTTTTCTTGAGGCTCGTTTTTTCATGTAAACCATATTACGCTCCAATACGTCCACAATATTCATTGGTTTTAACTCGGGTACAGCGCCGATTTTTGAAAATCGTTCTGCGATTAATTCCAAGCGGTGCACATCATTCCGAAACTCATCTAACATTCCTAGTGCAACTTCATCTTCAATAATCAAGTTCAAATTTTCAATCCAAGCTATAATTGCTGTAATTGGGGTTCCGAGTTGATGAGCCGTTTCTTTTGCTAATCCAACCCAAACTTGATTTTGTTCTGCGCGTCTTGCCGCACTGAACGCAAAATATCCTATCAACAAAAATACCATGATTAGACCTAATTGGAAATAAGGAAAATAAATCAAAAGTGTCAATAATTGCGAATTTTTATAATAAATATAAACCGTATCAAATCCATTATCGAAAACAATTGGTTCATGTTGAGAAGCCATTATATTTAATTGTTTTCTTAAGTAGCTCGTATCCGCTTCAATTTTTTCTTGATTAAGATTTCTATCGTTTGTGATATTCTTTCTATCATCTGTCAGAATAGTAGGAATCGTTTTATTTTCTTCAACGATTGAAAAAATAAAGTCTGAGTTTAATTCTAAACAGTTAGGATCCACACCTATACAATCAACGTCGTCTGGCATTTTCTGCAATTCAATCATTGCTTTTCCCCAAAGCTCAACTCGTTGACGTTCAGCATCTGCCAAACGTCGGGCAACATTATTCGTGTAAAATAATGAAACAATTAGAATAACGATAGCAGAAATAGAAAGATAAACCTTCCATTTTGACTGTTTTGAATAGATATCCATAAATTAAAATTCGTGTATTATTGAGGTGTAAGTATCTGGATTCATTTATTTTATATTTAAAAGTATTCACATTTTCGTAAAACACTGATAATCAGAATGAATAGATTTTAAAAGCCTGTCATCCCTTTATGAATAAATATATCTGGATATTCAATAAGTTAATATATTTGAGTGTTTTTTTTCAAATATTCAAATTATTAAAACCTTTTTCTGTGACTTCGTTCTAATTAATTAAAAAACGGTTTAATTATTTTGAACGGTTAAAGTGTGAATTATATATTGAAAAAATATAAATAGGTATTAAATATCAATTTATATCTTCTGGACTATTTTCCCAGTCTTCTGGTTGTCTGAGTGGATTTTCTTTAAATTCAATTGCAATATCATTTTCAATTTGTCTGAATTTAGCATTTGTATTTGTTTCCAACCTGTCCTCGACTACCTTTTTATCATACTCAAACTCATATTTATCTACATCACCAAACAGGTGGACATAAATATTAAACCAACCATCTTTTTTTGCCTTA
>CAWVWD010000142.1:0-8767 GCA_963933585.1 uncultured Saprospiraceae bacterium | reverse complement strand
CTAATCAAGAAAAAGCGACACCCAAAAACGATAAAAATTACAATCATAAAAACAATCGGCGTACTCGGTGTATTCGGCGTTCCTATCACGAAAGAGCGACACCAAAACGATGACTCGAACCCGAAACCCGAATCACTCCTCTAGCTTCGCCTGATTCCAAAGCACATCCATTTCCTCCAAACTCATATCAATCAATGGTTTTTTTGCATTTTGTTCAATGAATTCAAATCGACGTTTAAACTTCCGATTCGTGCGTTCCAAAGCCGCTTCCGGATCGATGTCAATAAATCGAGCATAATTCACCAACGAAAAAAGTACATCGCCAAATTCATCCTCAATCTTACTTTTATCTGTATTTGCCGTGACTACTTCTTCTAGTTCTGTCACTTCCTCTTTTACCTTTTCCCAAACCTGTGCCGACGTTTCCCACTCAAAGCCGACTTGCTTCGTTTTCTCTTGCATTCGCATTGCTTTTACCAATGCTGGCAATGAATTTGGGACACCTTGAAGAATCGATTTTTTACCTTCTTTAAGCTTCAATAGTTCCCAATTTCGCATTACATCTTCCTCCGAATCTACCTTTACATCGCCATAAATATGAGGATGACGGTTTATCAGTTTTTCACAAATACCATTCAACGCATCCGCAATATCGAACGCACCTTGTTCTTCTCCGATTTTTGCATAAAAAACCATGTGTAACATCAAATCGCCAACTTCCTCCTTAATTCCCTCCACATTTTCCGATAAGATTTCGTCTACCAACTCATACGTTTCCTCAATCGTTAATTTCCGAAGCGTCTGAAAAGTCTGCTTTTTATCCCACGGACACTGCTCCCGCAACTCATCCATGATAACCAATAATCGCCTAAATGCTTCTAATTTTTCGTCTAATGTATTATTTTTCAATGTTGATTTTCGTTTTAATTGTAAATAATGAGCGTAAGATTATTCCTAATTCCACACGCCTAATTCCTAATTATTTAAGTCTCAAACTATTCAAAACCACCGAAACTGAACTAAACGCCATCGCTGCTCCAGCAATCATCGGATTTAGCGTAAAACCGATAAACGGATATAAAACGCCTGCGGCAATCGGAATACCGATGATATTATAAATAAACGCCCAAAATAGATTTTGACGAATAATTTTATTGGTAGATTTTGATAGTTCAATCGCTTTCGAAATCCGGCTCAAATCTCCTTTTAATAACGTAATATCTGCACTTTCAATCGCCACATCCGTTCCTGTACCCATTGCAATTCCTACATTTGCTTGAGCCAAAGCAGGAGAATCATTGATGCCGTCACCAATCATCGCTACCTTTTTTCCTTGTGCTTGCAACGCTTTAATATAGTTGATTTTATCTTCGGGAAGTACTTCCGCTTTTACATTTTTCAAACCAAACTCTGCGGCAACTTTATTCGCTGTTTGTTGATTATCGCCGGTGAGCAAATGTAATTCGTAGTTTTTTAATTGTTCAATTGCTGTTTTTGCTTCTAATTTTATCGTGTCCGAAATTTCGATAATTCGAACTAAATTTCCATTTTCTGCAACGTAAACAATGGTATCGTCAGAGTTAGAATTTGGAATATTTTTAATAAAAGTAGTTTGCATTAAAGCTTGATTTCCAATCAAATATTCCTCGTTTCCCACTTTCGCACGAATCCCTTTTCCAACAATATTTTCAAAATAATCGACTTTTATTTTAGTATTAAAATTTGAAAAATGCGTGCAAATTGCATTTGCCAGAGGATGTTCAGAACGTTCCTCGATTGCAAAAATAATACTTTCAATAGTTGGATTTGCTTCCGCAATATGTTGAACCGTTTCGACTTTTGGTTTGCCCTCTGTCAATGTTCCTGTCTTATCAAAAACAATCGTATCAAGGTCTTTTGCAGCTTCTAAACTCGTCGCACCTTTTATTAAAATACCCATTTTTGCACCTTTTCCAACACCGACCATAATAGCCGTAGGCGTTGCCAAACCTAATGCACACGGACAAGCGATAATTAGAACCGTCACAAACGTAATCACACCATTCGTCAATTGAGGTTCAGGCCCAATTAAATACCAAACCATCGCACTCAAAGTCGCAATTGTCACTACGACAGGTACAAAAATCGCAGCGATTTTGTCCACCAAATTCTGAATCGGAGCCTTACTTCCTTGTGCGGTTTGCACCATTTTGATGATTTGAGCGAGTAACATATCTGAGCCAACTTTCTCGGCGGTCATCGTGAAAGTTCCTGTTTGATTTATCGTCGCACCAATCGCTTTATCACCAATTATTTTTAGAATCGGAATCGATTCACCAGTTATCATGGCTTCATCTATCGCAGAACTTCCCTCGATAATCGTTCCGTCCACAGGAATTTTTTCTCCTGGTTTTATCAATATTTTATCGCCCAAACGAACTTGATCAATCGGAATTTGTCGCACTTCGCCATCTTGAATTACATTTGCCGTTTTGACTTGCAAGTTCAATAGGTTTTTAATTGCTTCCGAAGTTTGACTTTTCGCTCGTTCTTCCAAAAACCTTCCCAACAAAATCAGCGTAATCAAAACGCCTGCCGTTTCATAATAAACGTGCGGCTCAATTCCTTGACGAATTAAAACTTGCGGAAAAAAGGTATTAAACAAACTAAAAAGGAAAGCTGCTCCAGTTCCCATTGCGACCAAAGTATCCATATTTGCTGTTCCGACCTTGAATTGTTTCCAAGCATTGACATAAAATTCTTGTCCAATCCAACTAATAATCGGCAATGTTAAAACTAACATGATCCAATTCGCATAAGGAATATTCATTAAGAACATTCCGAAAATTAATAATGGAATTGATAAAATAATACCGGCGGTTAGTTTTAATTTTAAATCCTTAAATCTTGCTTTCGCCTTTGCTTCGGATTCTAAACGATTCTTTTCAGTATCTTTCAAAAGCGAAAACCCCAGACGACTTAACTTTGTTTTCATCGCATCATACGTCACGACGTCACTCTCAAAAGTTACTTCACAAGATTTATTTGCATAATTTACATTCACCGTTTCTACGCCTTTCATTCGGGAAAGTACTTTTTGTGAACTCGCAGCACAAGCGGCACAAGACATACCGTTGATTTTATATGTATTCGTTTCCATAAAATTTTTCCTTTCAGATTAGGGACTGTTTTTTACAGGATTAATGAAAAAACAGAACAGTGAAACAATGAAATCTAACTCAAATACTTTGCTACAATTGGCATTCTTCGTCCCATTCCAAAAGCCTTCGGTGATATTCTTAAAGTCGGAGCAGTTTGAAAACGTTTAAACTCGTTGATATTCACCATTCGCAACGTTCTTTTTACCAACGCTTCCTCGAAACCCATTGCAATAAGTTCTTTTGGTCCTTTTCGGTTTTCAATATATTGAAATAGTATTTCATCCAAAATCTCATAATCTGGTAAACTATCTGAATCCTTTTGATTTGGTCGAAGTTCGGCAGAAGGTGGTTTTACGATTGTATTAATCGGAATTACTTCACCATCTTTATTCATATAACGAGCCAATTCAAAAACCTCCATTTTGTATAAATCACCAATTACCGATAACCCACCACACATATCGCCGTAAAGCGTCCCATAACCAACGGCTGCTTCACTTTTATTCGAAGTATTCAATACAATATGACCGAATTTATTCGACATTGCCATCAAAATCATTCCTCTTGAGCGAGCTTGTAAATTCTCTTCGGCAATATTAAAAGGTAAACCTTCAAACTGTGTTTCCAAAGAATTTTTGAATGATTCATAAATTGATTTAATAGGCACAATATCATATTCAACGCCTAAAGTTTCTGCTAAAATTCGAGCATCATCCACAGAATGGTCAGAAGAAAACTGTGAAGGCATCAATACAACCCGAACATTTTCGGCACCTAACGCACGAGCCGCAACGACAAGTGTTACCGCAGAATCAATTCCACCGGAAAGTCCCAAAATTGCTTTTTTGAAACCTAACTTTCCAAAATAATCTTTTACACCGGTTATCAATGCATCATGAATTAAACGCATTTTATCTTTTGGTTGTTCCCCAATTTTATCTTCGCCAGAAAGTACTTTTGATAATTCATACGTTTTGATGGCTTCCTCGAAGTAAGGCAATTCTTCATAAACATCGCCATTCGCACACATTACAATCGAACCTCCATCAAAGATTAATTCCGTTTGAGCGCCAACATGATTGACATAAAATATTGGAATTCCATAACGCTGAACATTTGCTCGAACGATTCTCAAACGTTCCTCCGCTTGTTTATAACTAAAAGGAGAAGCGGAAAGGTTCAGGATTAAATCTGGTTGCTGCGGCATCATTTCATCCATCGGACAAATCGTATATAATGGATTTTCGTTACTAATATTCCAAATATCTTCACAAACCGTCAAAGCAATTTTTTGTCCTTTAAATTCCACGACCTTAAAATCTTTCGCAGGTTCAAAATAGCGATATTCATCAAAAATATCATAGGTCGGCAGTAAGGCTTTATTGGCAATATGATGAATTTCACCTTCTACCAAAAAATAAGCAGAATTAAATAAATCTTTACCTTCGATAACAGGATTTTTAGTCGGAGAACCAACCGCAATCGCGATTCCATGAGCAACTTTACAAAGTTCCGAAACTGCATTTTCACAGCGGATAATAAAATCCTCAAATTCTAAAAAATCACGAGGTGGATAACCACAAACTGCTAATTCGCCAAAAACAATGATATCTGATTTTTCAGCTTTTGCCGTTTCAATTGCTTTTAGCATTTTCGCTAAGTTGCCTTCAAAATCTCCAATTCGGAAATTTAATTGTGCGATGGTTATTTTCATATTAATTTGATTGTTAGATTGTAATGACGACTTTAGTCGCCAGTTGAAAAGTTTAATATTCACCAAACGACTAAAGCTCGTTGGTATAATTAACAATAACACAAAGATACTTTACTTAGTTTTAATTTCAAGCTAAGTATTGAAATTAATTTTTAGCTATTCTAATAAAAATCAATGGGATATTTACGATTACTCATTCTAATCATAAAATACGGTTCCTTGATAAGTCTTGTTCAACTCAAGTAAATTACGATTTCTATAGTTTTTGAATGGAAAATTGAAACCTTGAAACTACTACGGATGAAAATAGAATTCTTGAGCTTTAAGTATTAGAACTTTTTGGGTTGTAATTTTACTGAATCTGAGGATTGTTAAAATAAAAACAATGGTCTTTAAATTAGAAAAAATGATTTAGATACCTTTCTAAATCTGGAAAATTATATTTAAGTGGAATTATTTTGAGGGATATGAAATACTAAAATAGACAGTTTAAAACTTTGAAAACGAGCAATTTATGATTTGATGGTGAAGTTGATTTAGATTTGTTATTTTTCGAAATCTTGGAAGGTTATATTTTACGTTTTAAGGTACTAAATTTAAAAAATATATAGATAAGATAATTATGATTAGGAAAGGAGAATCTACTTGATATAATCAGATTTTTAGATACTGGTATAAGTTATAAGTGGATAAAATCCCCAATAATTTCACAGATTTCAATCTGTTTTTTGATAGAAAGTCAGCTGGCTAACTTTTTCAAAATCAGCGGAACCTGCGAAATTAGGGGGAGAAAATTCTACATAAAAAAAATCTTACTTCTTCTTATTTTTCTTCTTCAAATTCTGAATCTTATCGCCACGTCGTTGTGGTTTCTTATACTTTTCTGCCAATTCACGACGATATTTTCCTGGATTATTTACCTTTTTATTTTTATCTTTTTTCTCATGGAAAGCTCCGCCACCGGTAAGATCCTTAGCATTTCTGTTCGGATTTTTTTGGTTGCTTTTTTCTCGTTCTTCGGCTAATAAATCATCCGAAACGGCTACTTCTTCCGGAAAATCCATCGTTGGAATTTCATAAGCCATCAAAAGCTCAATTTCCTCTTTTGCTTCTTTTTCCTTTTCTGTATAGAACAAGATAGAATTTCCTTCATTTTCCGCACGACCAGTTCTACCGATTCTGTGCATATAATTTTCAGGAAAATCTGGTGTGTCTATATTGATTACATGCGTAATTTTGTCTAAATCCAAACCCCTTGCCATTACATCGGTAGCAATTAAAATTCGACTTTTTCCCGTATTAAATTTTTCAATAGAACGGATTCGATAATTCTGTGATTTATTAGAATGAATAACCACCATTTCTTTTTCAAATCGAGATTCTAAATAATCATATATTCTATCTGCATGCTTCTTTGTAGAAACGAAAACCAATGTTTTACTAAACTTATCTTTATCTTTTATTAGATGAGCCAATAAGTTCGCTTTCGTATAAAAATTCGGAACGGGATAACACGATTGTGCAATATTATCCAAAGGTGTTCCACTTACCGCAATCGAAATTTTGAAAGGATCAATGAAAAAAGCGGAAATCAACTCATCCACATCATCCGTCATCGTTGCTGAAAACATAATATTTTGGCGACGTTCTGGCAATAGTTCAAAGATATTATTCAATTGAAAAAGGAAACCCAAATCCAACATTACATCGACCTCATCCACGACTAATTTCGTCGTCGTTTTTAGTTTTAATGCGCCACCCAAAACTAAATCATATAAACGACCAGGCGTTGCAACCACAATGTCTGCACCTTTTTTTACTTGAATAGCTTGTGTATTAATATTCGTTCCACCATAGACACCAACTACTCGAACTGTCATATATTTCGCATAGTTTTCGATGTTTTCGACCGTTTGCAAAACCAATTCACGAGTTGGTACAAGTACCAAAACCCTTGGGCTTAGCTGCTTTGAAAACTTCAAATCCTGCAAAATCGGTAACATGAAAGCAAAAGTTTTTCCAGTTCCCGTTTGTGAAATTCCTACCACATTCTTACCAGAGCGAATGACAGAAAATGCCTCTTTCTGAATAGGAGTCGGTTTCTCAAATCCCAAATCCTCAATCGCATACCGCAAATATTTCGTCAAATTAAAATCCTGAAAATCCATTTTTATTTAATTGTTTTTCCCATAGAGTACAAAAAAACTATAGGACCCTGTAAATTACTTTATGAAACTTTGTGGGAAAATCTTAATTTTCCTCTTCAAAGTAAATTTTATAAAACTTCCGTCCGTCTTCTTCTTTTCCTTTTTCAATCAAGCTTTTATCACCATGAATATAAACGTGAAAGTTCTTATCCAATTTCAAAACACTCTTGAATGCACGAGTCTGTTTTTTTACGGCCTGCTCTGAAATTTCAAAAGAAGAAACATCCTCTAACTCGTTTGTCGTCCGAATTTCGGTATTATATTCTTGAAATGCTTTGCGAATATCATCATTTTCGAAAACTGTTTCTTCAAAATCACCTTGAACAAAATCCGTATTAGATTTAAAATAATCCATCGTTTTATTCAACATATTAATCGTTTCAGTTCTATCCAACTCGTGTTCTTTTTCGACTTTTTTTGTCAAAAATTCCTTCGCAATATTCATCACATCCTGTGTATAATGATATTCATCACTTGATGGTTTCAGGCGCAAAAATTCATTTTGCCAATAATCGCCTTTTTTCGATTTATCAACCGTCAACACGTAATAACCTTCTTCCTCATCGACATTAAAAATCATACATGCTTTATCAATTCCCTTCAACGGAAAACCAGTTCCATGACCGATTTGATATTGCTTTCCGGATTCACTCATCAATAAAAATGGCTCAACCGTTTCAGATTTAAAAATCCCAATTGCATTCACCATTTCATCATCAAAAACTACATCATTGAAGAATACGACGTTTAACTCGCCTTCCTTGATTTTCTCATTATTAGAATGTTCATATAATAACCTCGCAATATCTTTCGAAGCGTCCACCAACTTTGCCGGATCTTCAAATATTTGTTTCACTGAAGTAAACACATCTGATTTTCCATCGTCAGCCGTCGGCTTGAAATTGTAAAAATCAAGTGGTTTAAAAGGTGTTACAAAATATTTCAATAAGAAAATCATACTATCTTCATGGATTTCTGTATAGCCATTCGAAAGCAACAAATCCTCCTCTCGCATTGGATTTCCAACAAAATGCGTAATCAATCTATCTATCTGAATCGAATCAAAATCTAATGTAATCATTATATAGTTGTTATAATTTTTTTATTAATTCCAAAACTGCTGCAAAAGTAAACAAATTACACGGTTCATTTGAGATATATTTGAATGTTTGAACGCATTAAACCGTGTCGGTTTTAAAAATCGACACGATTTCTACTTAACTTCCCATTCATAAATTGCCCAATCTCCTTCCGATTTCAATAGTTTCATGTTATACTTCTCAGGAACAAACTTTCCAAAATCACGGTATTCCGTCGCTTGTTCGTTTTCATATTTCATACTCCAAGCCGTTGGATTATTGCTATAAAAAACCAAAATCGGTCTATCATCAATTGCATCTAATAAATAGTTATTAATACCTTTTTTAGTAAAAATAGACAATAGACTTTCGTGTTGAATGACCGCAGAACGAGATAAGTTCGTTGCCATTAAAGGCAAATTACTTTTGATAGAAAATAACCAAGTTTCGGTTCGCCAATTATCTTCTGGCATCAGCATCA
Organism: uncultured Saprospiraceae bacterium; assembly: GCA_963933585.1. GTDB lineage: Bacteria > Bacteroidota > Bacteroidia > Chitinophagales > Saprospiraceae > CAWVWD01. The sequence goes on along the minus strand of CAWVWD010000142.1, from coordinate 146 downwards.
TTTCATCATTTTCTGAACCAATCATATAAATTGGAATTGGTAAAATTGCTTGATATTTTTTGGTGTCAATATCTTTTAATAATCTATCTAAATCTTTATTTAAAGTATCATTTTTTAATGGATTATCAATTACATTTCTACGTACG
>CAWVWD010000141.1:0-8842 GCA_963933585.1 uncultured Saprospiraceae bacterium | reverse complement strand
AATAATAAATTAAATTAATTCGTAAAACGAAATAATTTGGTGCGTTTGCCCTTGAAGAGAAGTCATCAGATGAGTTTTTTCATAATTTTTAGTTTATTCATCCGATAACTCTTATTAATTTCATAATCTTACTTTAATGTAGATAAATCTTTAACGAAACATTGAAATCCTTCTGCTTTCACTTCTCCGATGAATTTTCGGGCGGTAGTAGAAGTACTGAATGTTCCAATTGCAATTCTATAAACTGTTTTCTCATTTATTTCATCGATATGTACGATGACTTTACGCTTGGGAAACGAGCGTTGGATTTTTTCTACTTCGATTAGTACACTACTATATTCTGCAAAAACTCCGATTTGAATTGCAAAACCTTTTGATGGATGTACTTTCGCACTGAACTCGTATAAGCCTTTCGTTTTCTGTTTCTCCTGTGCAGGTTTTGGTGGTATTTGTACGATTGTTGTTGGTTTGGGTAATTTTGGTTTTGTTAAACCATATTTTTGATTCACTTTCTTTTTAGGTGTTGAAGTTAAAGTCGAAGTTGTCTTTTTATCTTTTTCAAAAGTTACTTCCGATATTCTTATAGGATTAGTTGTTGGTTTCTCATCACTTCTTGGCTTTAGGGTTTCCTTTCTAACCGATGTTCGTAACGGTCTTGACGTTGGCCCAGGAGTTAGCGTTATTTTTCGTTTCGGTTTCTCCACAATGTCTATGTAAGCCGTTTCAGGTGCTGGTGGATTGGTCTTTTGGCGATGTTGTGGAATATTATATTTTTCCAACATACTTCGCAACTTACTGGCAGTCATTGAACCAGAGTAAGATTCCAATAATTCTCCTGCGGAACTAAAAATCATTACGGTTGGCAATACATCTACTTCATGTTTATTTCTAACTTCATAAGCGTCGAAAGCATCAATATTCAACTTTAGAGGTACGTAATTTTCTTTGATGTAATCTCCCAAATCAGCATCCATAAAGGTAGTCTGGTCCATCAGTTTACATGGCAAACAATAAGACGCATAGAAATCAATAAAATATAACTTACCTTCTAATGCGGCAGTTCGTTGAGCTTCATTGAGTGAGCCTTCGAAAAAATTGACCTTACCGAAAAGGATACACGGTAAGAATAGTAAGAGGATTATAAATTTAGTTATTTTCATAGGTATAATAGTCTTTGTACGAATACATAAATTTAAACTTTTGTGTGAAAGTTTCAGCTTTATCAAATATTTATTTCTAATAAATATTTGATAAATATCGTTTTTTGACAATACTGAGTAGGATAGGTGTAAATAAATGATACTTTTCAGGAGGTTTTTTTGTTAAACCTGCCCGTTCGTATAAGCAGGTGAATTTTCTTAAAAAGTCATCGAATAGCCGTTCAAAAGGGCAAACGTATCAAAATATAGTTGTGATTTTGGGTTGACGCTTTGGATTAGTTTTTCAATACTCTCAACCGTAAAAAATCAATCAAACCTTGATTTCCGCTTGTTTTCATCAAGGAAAAGAAGGAGGAAATACCATTAGTAAATATTATGCTGTTATTATAATGATTTGATGTAGAGAATGTAGAGAATTAAGTTGTCAAACGAGATAATTAGGTACGTTTGCCCTTGCCATTCAAGAACGACTACGTGAGAAAAATAACGAAAAAAAGACAAACTTAAAAGTGTCGATTGTTTGTGCCTACCTACTGATGGTTTCATCAGATTACGATTTTATGAATTAATATCTTAAAATACGTTTTTTACACAAAAAGAGTTTCACCTTTCGGCAAAACCCTTTTGACTTTTGTCATATTATGTGTGGTGACTAGATTGCCATTTGTACTATGCATTCACCTTATATTTTACACCCATTTTATCCAAACTTGTAATAAATTCATTATCTGCTTCCACTTTTCTATCTTTTGAAGCTAACGGTAATTTTTGCTTATTCGTGGAATCAATAAACAACATTTTGAGCTTGTGTTTTCCTTTTTTACGTTTACATAAAGCATCTAATCGTTCTACAAATTTTATATCAATATTGGCAATATCAATTGTCAAACGAATCGAATCGATTTTATTTTGTCCAACTGTTTCTAACAGTTGCATTTCATCAATTCTGAAATCGAATTCGCCTTTATTTCTCCAACTCGGACGGAATTTTCCCGTAAGGAAAACCGCCTCACCGTCATTCATATAATTTTTAAAACTGATATAATCTTCACCAAACAATACGAAATCACGATTGCCATTAAAATCCTGTAACTCAAAACTTCCCCAACCTGTTCCTTTCTTAGAAATTCGGTGTTGTGGATTTACAATCATTCCTGCAATATCAATTTTCGCTTTCCCCGTTTCGTGTTTATTCATTTCATTTAAAGAACACGTTGAAAAGTTTTTAATCTCAATTTTGTATTCATCTAATGGATGTCCACTAATGAAAATTCCTGTAACTTCTTTTTCTTTATTTAATTTTGAAATCAATCCCCATTCTTCCGATTGCGGAATCTTTGGTTCTGGAATCATAATATCATCCGAAACGCCAAAAAGTGAAGTTGCCGCAGAAGCCAATTGACTGACGTATGCCGCACCATATTTTAATAAATGTTCTAAAAACGTATCATATTTATCCGACGGAACAAAGTATTGAGCTCTGTGCATATCTTCAAATAAATCAAATCCACCACCAAGAACCAAACTCTCCACTACTCTTTTGTTAATGGATTTTCCACCACTCAAACGTCTAAAAAAGTCAAAGATATTTTTAAAACTTCCTTTCTCCCGTTCTGCCAAAATATCTGCAACAGGTCCTTCACCCACACCTTTTAATCCGGACATTCCAAAGCGAATCTGATCCTGATCATTAACCGTAAAGTTCATAGCACTTTCGTTAATATTTGGACCTAATACCTCAATTCCCATTCGAGTACATTCTTCCAAAAAGAATTTCACTTTTGAAATATCATTCTTATTCTGTGTCAATACCGACGCCATAAATTCGGCTGGATAATTTGCTTTTAAATAAGCGGTTTGAAACGCAATAAAAGCGTAACAAGTCGAGTGCGATTTATTAAAAGCATAAGATGCAAAAGCTTCCCAATCTTTCCAAATCTTATCCAACGTTTTCTTTGCGTGTCCGTTGCTCTCGCCACCTTCTATGAAAAGTGGATATAATTTATCAATTAAAGATTTCTTCTTTTTACCCATACCTTTACGCAACATATCGGCTTCCCCTTTTGAGAAGTTCGCCAATTTTTGCGAGAGTAACATTACTTGCTCTTGGTAGACGGTAATTCCGTAAGTTTCTGCCAAATATTCCTCCATTGCCGCCAAATCATAAATTACAGGTTTTCTCCCTTGTTTACGTTCAATGAATTCTGGAATATACTCTAAAGGTCCCGGACGATATAACGCATTCATCGCAATCAAATCTGAGAATTGCGTTGGCACGAGTTCCTTCATATATTTCTGCATTCCTGCCGATTCATATTGGAAAATACCAACGGTTTCACCACGTTGGAATAGTTCGTAAGTTTTTTTATCCGTTAGTGGAATTTCATCTGGGTTGATATCGATTCCATGTGTGTTTTTGACATTTTCAATTGCATATTTTATAATTGTCAACGTCTTTAAACCTAAGAAATCCATTTTTAATAAACCCGCATCTTCCGCCACCGAGTTATCGAATTGCGTCACGAGCATATCCGAATTTTTATCCGTTTTCACGGGAACATAATTCGTAATATCGTCCGGCGTAATCACGACGCCACAAGCATGAATTCCTGTATTTCGTATCGAACCTTCGAGTTTTTTTGCAGTACGAATAATATGTCCAACCTCGTCATCCGCATCCGCCATTGCACGGAATTTATAAGCTTTATCGAGTTCTTCTGAGTTTAATTTTCCTTTTAATTTTGGATGAACATCGCCATCTGCTAATACTTTATTCAACGAAACCGACAAATTATCTGGCAACGCTTTCTTAATCGCATCCACTTCATTCAATGGAATATCCATCACCCGACAAACATCTTGAATCGACGATTTTGCGGCCATTGTACCATAAGTAATAATCTGTGCAACTTGTCGGCTACCATATTTGTCAATCACATAATCAATAATCTTTTGGCGACCTTCATCATCAAAATCAATATCAATATCCGGCATCGAAACCCGCTCGGGATTCAAGAAACGCTCAAAAAGCAAATCGTACTTAATCGGGTCAACATTGGTAATGCCCACACAATAAGCGACCACAGAACCTGCTGCAGAACCACGACCTGGACCCACCCAAACCCCAATTTCACGAGCAACGGTTGTAAAATCTTGAACAATCAAAAAGTAACCCGGATAACCTGATTTCGCAATTACCTTTAACTCAAAATCTAAGCGCTCTTTGATTTTTGGTGTAATCGTTCCGTAGCGTTTTGACGCACCTTGATAGGTCAAATGACGTAAATAATCATCCTGCGTTTGGAATTCCTTTGGCATCGGAAAAGCCGGTAATAAAATATCACGGGCTAATTTTATCGTTTCAATTTTGTCATAGACTTCCATCGTATTATCAATCGCTTCTGGAATATCCGAAAATAACGAACTCATTTCTGATTGCGTCTTGAAATAATAATCTGATGACGAAAATTTAAAACGATTCTCATCTGCCAAACTTTTTCCGGTGTTTACACACAATAAAATATCATGAGATTCCCAATCTTCCTCTTCTACATAATGCGAATCATTCGTCGCAATAATTTTGACATTATATTTTCGAGCGAGTTTTATCAATTCTTGATTCACATCTTCTTGTGAAACACCTGATAAAACGCGTTTTCCCATTTTATTATAAATGTCTAAATCGTCCAAACCACGATGACGCATTAGTTCGATGTAGAAATCTTCCCCAAAAATATTCAGCCACCATTTTAGCTTTTCTTCCGCCAATTTCAAGTCACCTTGCATAATCGCCTGCGGAATTTCCGCGCCCAAACAACAACTTGACGCAATAATCCCTTCATGATATTTCTCCACCAAAGATTTATCAATTCGAGGAAACTTACCATATAAACCTTCAATAAAACCCAACGAACACATCTTCGCCAAATTCTGATAACCTTTCTGGTTTTTTGCCAACATCAACTGATGATACCGTTGATCTCGCTCGCCTTTCGCCTTAGAAAAGGATTTTTTTTCTCGATTATCGACCAAATAAAACTCGCAACCAATCATCGGTTTCAAGCCTCTTTTCTCCGCTTCCGCAACAAACTTGAATGCACCAAACATATTACCATGATCTGTCAAGGCAACGCCTTTCATACCATCAGAAACAGCTTTGTCCATCATTACGCCAATGTCTGACGCACCATCAAGTAGCGAATATTGTGTGTGTGAATGTAAGTGTAAGAATTCTGGCATTTTTTATAACAGTTTATCCCGAAACCTCGGGAGTGGACGATGAACGGCGGACGGGTTTTCCGTGACTTGTCGTGCATTGTTTTTTATTATTTGACTTTATTGCTATTACTATTCATTATTCCGTCATTCCGGCGTAGGTCGGAATCTCCTCAAAGCAATGGAACAAATTTACAAAAAGAACGGCATTAAAAGATTGAAATTTTGAGTTTAGGTTTTATTTAAAGTAGATATTTTACTTGTAATTTGGCCCTCAATCATTTGAACGGTTTTCACCTGTTTATAATAATCCTAATAACTCTTCATTGGTACAACGAAAAAGATAATGTCTGAAAATACGATTTATTTTATCCTTTCCTTGATTTAATATAGACTAATTTTTCTGCGATTTTAAACCAATCGGTCTATTGTTTTAAACAATTTTCATCAATTCCCTTTGTCACTCATCAAATAGTCTGTATTTTGTGCGGAATTTAAAAAAACTAAAGTAATGCAAAAGCGGTCACTCTTTGATTATATAAAATCCACGATACCAACGGCTTATCGTCCATTGCTAAATAAATTTTTAGTAGCGACGTTATTCTTTTGTATCTGGATGTTATTTTTTGATCGTTCGAGAGTAATCAATCAGGTTAAACTGGAACAGAGTTTACGGAGTTTAGAATCGCAAAAAGAGTATTACGAAACGAACATCGAAGTAGTAAAAGAACGTAAAAAAGAACTATTCACGACGGATGAAAACTTTGAAAAATTTGCTCGTGAACAGCATTTGATGAAAAAGTCAAATGAAGAAGTTTTTGTGATTGAAGAAGAGTAATGTATTAATCAAAATTAAAAAGCATACCTGCCCGTTTGCACAGCAGGGAATCTGATAATCAGAATGTGATAACTTTATAATAGTATGTTTATTTAATTTACATTCTGTAAAGTAAAGGTAAAATATGTGCGTTTGCCACTTATATAAAAATGTACACTAACATTAAAGCGAGGTAATATCCTTGCCCAACAAACATAATTAAACGGAAGACGGAAGATTTTAAATTTCCAATCCAAAACAAATTTATTCTATTTCAAATGGCTGTTTTAGTAACAAAAGATTCAAAAGTTATCGTACAGGGTTTTACAGGAAAAGAAGGTACTTTTCACGCAACTCAAATGATTGAATACGGAACAAATGTAGTAGGTGGAGTAACTCCTGGAAAAGGTGGCTTGACACATTTGGATCGTCCTGTTTTCAATACAGTAAAAGATGCTGTAGATAGAGCAGGTGCTGATACATCTATTATTTTTGTACCACCAGCTTTTGCTGGAGATGCCGTAATGGAAGCTGCTGATGCTGGTATCAAAGTAATTATTTGTATTACGGAAGGTATTCCTGTTCAAGATATGGTAAAAGTGAAAGCTTATATCGATGAGCGTGATTGTCGTTTAGTTGGTCCAAACTGTCCGGGTGTAATGACGCCAGGTGGTGCGAAAGTTGGTATTATGCCAGGATTTATTCATACGCCAGGTCGTATTGGAATCGTTTCTCGTTCAGGTACATTGACTTACGAAGCTGTAGATCAAGTAACTAAAGCAGGAATGGGACAATCAACTTGTATCGGAATCGGTGGTGATCCAATTATTGGTACAACGACTTTGGATGCTGTGAAGTTATTAATGGAAGATCCTGATACGGATGGAATTATCTTGATCGGTGAAATCGGTGGTAATATGGAAGCTGATGCTGCTCGTTGGATTAGAGACAATGCTACAAAACCAGTTGTTGGTTTTATTGCTGGTCAAACTGCTCCTAAAGGTCGTACAATGGGACATGCTGGTGCAATTATCGGTGGAAAAGATGATACTGCGGAAGCAAAAATGGCTATCATGCGAGAGTGTGGAATTCACGTTGTAGAATCTCCAGCTGCTATCGGAGAAACTATGGTACACGCTTTGAAAGGATAATCTAAAATTCAAACATAAATCTAAACGTAAATTCAAAAATGAATGGTGTTGGGGTTTTGTTTAATATATAAAAGCCATCTCGAATTATTCGGGATGGCTTTTTGATTAGTTAATTGGTTCGTTCGTCAATAAATTAACAAATTATCCAATTAATTAATGATGAATTAATAATAAAAATCATGAAGGAAAAAATCCAAGCATTAGCTAAAAAATATCATCAAAATACGGTTGGGATTCGCCAACATATTCATGCAAACCCTGAACTTTCATACGAAGAAGTGGAGACAGGAAAATATATTGCCAATCAGTTAGAAGCATTGGGAATTGAATTTGAGCATGGTGTGGCAGATAATGGCGTTGTCGGATTGATAAAGGGAAAAAATCCTGATAAAAAGGTCATTGCGCTACGTGCAGATATTGATGCGTTGCCGATTACTGAGGTGAACGATGTTCCCTATAAATCTAAAAAGGAAGGTATCATGCACGCTTGTGGACACGATGTGCACACGGCTTCATTATTGGGTGCTGCTCGTATTTTACAGGAATTAAAAGAGGAATTTGAAGGAACAATAAAGTTGATTTTTCAACCTGCGGAAGAACGTTTACCTGGCGGTGCTTCGATTATGATTAAGGAAGGTGTTTTAGAAAATCCTAAGCCTGTTAGTATTCTTGGACAGCATGTTCATCCACCTTTGGAGGCTGGGAAAATTGGACTTCGTGGTGGGATATATATGGCTTCGGCTGACGAACTTTATGTGACGGTTAAAGGTCAAGGTGGACATGGTGCGATGCCTCAAAATTGTATTGACCCTATTACGATTGCGGCTCAAGTGATTACGGCTTTGCAGCAAGTAATTAGCCGACAATTAGACCAAACGATTCCTGCTTTATTAACATTTGGAAGTATCATTGGAAAAGGTTCGACGAATATTATTCCGAATGAGGTGAAACTGAAAGGAACTTTTCGTTGTATGGACGAGAAATGGCGTGTCATTGCTCATGAAAAAATGTATAAAATGGGCGTTGGAATTGTAGAAGCGATGGGTGGAACTTGTGATTTTAATATTATAAAAGGTTATCCGTGTTTGTTTAATGATGAATCGTTGACGGCAAAAGTCAAGGGTTTTGCAATCGAATATTTAGGAAAAGAGAATGTTGTTGATTTGCCAATTAGAATGACTGCGGAAGATTTTTCTTATTATTCACAAGAAATGCCGGCTACTTTTTATCGCTTAGGAACTGGAAATGTACTAAAAGGAATTATTTCTCCTGTTCATACCGATACATTTAATATTGATGAAATGGCCTTGGAAGTCGGTGCAGGTTTGATGGCATGGTTGGCAGTTAAGGAATTAGAAACTTCAAATTAAACTTCAAAATGCTAAGTTCAAAAAAAAACTTATATTCAGACTTGATTTTTGAGGTTGCATTTATATTTGAAGTTAAAAAAAAATTAGAAAATGGATTTACTGCTTTTCGCACCGGAATATCGTCCAAAT
>CAWVWD010000140.1:0-8859 GCA_963933585.1 uncultured Saprospiraceae bacterium | reverse complement strand
CAATCGTCAAATGATTTTCTTGTGATTGTCATAAGTTGATTTATATTTATTTATTTATCTATTTATTAAATCGTTTTTTTGAATAGTAACCACAATCCCAAACCCAATTCGCCCACAATCATTGGAAACATAAAAATCATTTCAATCGTAGATTTATACGTTTCAAAATGAGGAACAATCAAACTTCCAATGTGAATGATCAAATAGCCAACCGCTCCAATAATTACTAAAATACCCAAAACCTTAGGAATGAAATTCGACTTAAAAGCCAAATATCCAAGTGTCAAAAGATGACTACCAAAGACGATTAATCCAATCGACCACATTTCCTCGAAAGCATTGATTGATAATAAGATTTGACTATTTAAAGTATTGATTTCAAAGACGGTTAAGTACGTTTCGCTGCTTATTAATATTAGAATAAAAATGAAATTTAGCATAGCAATTCCTAAAATCGCAGCATACGTTAATCGCATCCAAGCCGTTAATAAGGAAAGTCCGTTATTTACTTTTTGGAATACAATATAAAATCCCCAAGCTGCGAAAACATCGCAAACAAGAATAATCAGCCAAGCAAAAATTCCTGCTCGAAAAAGTGTTTCGGACGCTTTGATATTGTTAGCCGTTTCGGTTGCATTGCCTGGTACGACAAGTTGATTGAAGACATAACCATAGGCAAATCCTGCGGCAAGTGTCAGGATTAAAATTGAAAGTCCTGCGATAATAGCTGCCGTTCGACGTGATATTTCAATAGTTTGATTTGTCATTTTGATTGTGTTCATTTTTATAGGAATGATAAAATGAATCGGTTTTTATAACCTTTTCATACCACAAATGTAAGGGGAGAAAATAGGGTAATCGTTCGGGTTTGGAAATCGGAACTTCTTTGTAAAAAACCTATAAGGTTTTCAAAACCTTATAGGTTTGGTCGTAATAGATTTTATTAATCAACGTTTCTTTTTAAATGTTTTCATTCGTTCTTTATAATAATCGCTGTCATCTATTTCAAATGCTTTTTTTGCATTTTTATAAGCATTTTTAAAATCTTCTTGGGCTTCATAATAATCAGCGATGGAATCGTAAACATTCACACTATTCGGGTAATATTCGATATTCAATTGGAAAAACATCAATGATTTTTCGAGCTGTTGTATTTCCAAATACATATAACCTAACATATTAATAAGTTCCTCTTCATAAGGCGGAACAGCGTAATCGAAGTGTTTTTTCAGTTTAGCTTCTCGGGTTCTGAATACCGATAAAATCGTATCTTTTGGCGTCTCAAAATCATTAATAACCGCTGTATTTTCCATTTGAAACCAATCGAAAAGATAAATCAAACCATCCATAACAGAAGGCAAAGGAACAGTTCCATGCAAATCGTTTTTATAAAATCGCCATTTGCTATTTAGATTATTATTTGATTGTTTTGCCAATTCAAAAAACTCAATATTGGAACGAGCGAACAGTGTAAAATCGGTCGAATCTTCCATTACATTATCAATCGTAATCGCCGAATTTTGCAGGTGTAATTGTCCGCCTAATGTGATGAAAAGGGATTTTTCGGTATAATCAGTTTTGCTTAAAATGTCTTTTGACGCTTTCAAAAGTTTCTGATTATCCCAATCTAAACTTGGGTCAATCGCCAAATAATTCTGAAATAAATCTCGATGATGAATCAAAGTATTAATCGTAAATAAACCGCCATAAGAATGTCCAATCAACGTTCTATACTGCGTTACAGGATGTTTTTTTTCAATAAAAGGAATCAATTCTTTTTCGATAAATTGTGTAAATTTCTCAGCTTCGCCATTTTCAGTATAGAAACCTTCAATCTTTGAAGTCGTTAAATCTCTCGTTCTATTTTCATTATTGGCAATACCAACAATAATCATTTCGGGGATAAAACCTCCTGAATAGTAACGATGTACCGTGGAAACAATATCCAAAAGTGCATCACCATCTAAAAGGTATAAAACAGGATATTTCCGAGAACTATTTGGATTAAAATTACTTGGATATTCAATCCAAATACTTCTTGATTCATCCAAAATTTTAGAGTAAAGACTATCTTTTTCTCCAATTTCAAATAAGCTATTGGATTGACTAAATCCTTGTATCGAAAGAGAAAATGTAAGGAAAGCAATAAAAAATAATTTAGTTTTCATAGGCGTTTAATTTGTTTGGTTATCCAAAAATTACAAAGATAAAGACAACTGAAAGCCAAGCGTTCGGATTTTGAAATCGGAACTTATTGAACAATCGTTTTCCAATACGATTTTGGAGTCATTCCCATCGTCTTTTTGAAAAAAGTATTAAAAACCGTTTTGGAATTAAAACCACTTTCATAAGCCAATCCGAGAATCGTTAAATGTCGTAATTTAGGATTGGCAACATTCGTCTTGAATGTTTCCAAACGATAGGAATTAATGTATTCCGCAAAGTTTTTATTAAAACCTTCATTTAATAATTGGGATAAATGATTCGATTGAATGTCGAGCATCTCCGCCAAAATTCGAAGCGTTAAATCAGAATCGAGATATGGTTTTTCGGTTGTTATAAAAGTTTCTAATTTCGAGCTGTATTCGTTTAAAAGCGTTTTACTCAATAAAGATTTTTTATACTTTCTTTTAGAAACATCGAAAGTTGATTTTTCGCCCAAAGCCTGTTTCATCAACGCTTGAAAACTAGGCAGCGAACGTAAAGGTTTGACAATCGGTTCCGTATAAAGCAATAACATAATTGGCAAATGCGTATTGATTCCTTGTGCAATTAATCGAATTGCTTCGGCTTTTCGGTCGACTAATGTTTGACATTGAATTAAGAAAAACATCGCACTTCCCATTGCTTCGGTTCCTAATAATTTGGTCAATTCTTCAATACCTTTTTCTGCCTTTTCAATATTGCCTAAAGCGGAATAAGCCAACGTCATGCCACCTAATTTTGTCAATTCACCAGGTTTATCTTCAGGGAAGTTTTGAAAATATTCCAAACCGTCTTCCTTTTTTCCCATTAACAATAAGGATTGTCCCCAATATAATTTTGGAAAACTGAGGTTTGGACTTAAACTTAAACTCTTTTCAAAATGCGGAATCGCCTTTTCGTATTTTTCTTGTAAATAAAATATAAAGCCTTTGAAATGATGATTCATTGGTGAAAAAGGGTCGAGTTGTAAAGCTTTATCAACGTAATTCAAAGCAGCATCAAATTTACCTTCGACAGAAAGTGTATTCGCCATTGTCAAATAAATTTGGTCAGAAGGTCGAATTTCCAACGCTTTGTTCAAGTGTCGATAAGTCGCATCCAAATCCCAATTTTGCCAACAAGCAATCCAAGCCAAATTCAATTGAGATTCTGGTAAATCTTCATTTAATTCAATTGCTTTATCCAAAAAAGGTTTCGCTTTCGCAAATGCCTGACTTGCGGCAATTAACCCCATCGTTCCGAGATAAGCGTAAGCCTGATTAATACCTAAATATGGCAATGCAAAGTTCGGTTGTTCCGCAACAACTTCTTTCAAAATCGCAATTCCTTGTTCGGTATCTGCCAAACCTAATTTCATCAAATGAAATCGACCTTTTAAATACTTTTTATAAATTTCAAGTGGAATTTCCGCATTTTCCACCAAGTGTTCTGCTATCTCAAAATGTCCAATATTTTCCCGTAATTTATCGGCAATCAACAAGCTAATTTCATCTTGAACCGCAAAGATATTATCAATTGTTCTATCAAACGTTTCTGACCAAAAATGAAAATCCTCCGCCACATCAATTAGCTGTGCCGTTATTCGCATTTGATTTCCCGAAAGGCGAACGCTACCTTCCAAAACCGTCGAAACATTCAACGCTTCGCCAATCTCTATAATCGGAATTTTTTTATTTTTAAAGAAAAAGGAAGACGTTCGGGACGTAACCTTTAGGGATTTTATTTTAGCTAAAGCATTAATAATTTCTTCGGTCATTCCATCACTAAAATACTCATTCTCCTGACTTGAACTCATGTTCACGAAAGGAAGTACAGCAATGGTTTTCGTTTGTTTTTGTTGTTTCATAATACGATAGTAATTGGTAGAAGCCGCAAATTTAACGTCTTTAAAACCAAGTTTCGAGGAAATGGCAAAATATTAAAAAGCACTTCCGATTTTCTCAGAAATGCTTCTGTCGTTTCGTATATATGTTTAATTTCAAATCTCTAATGTTTGATTAAAGTCTGTCCTTGTTTTACCAATTCACCTTCCATATAAATGCCATAAAAATAAACACCTTCATTCCAATCGGAAACATTGAATTGCATATTAGAATTCGTTATGTTTTGTTTTTTTACCAATTGCCGAATAGTCGAATAGATTCGGATTTCTGAATTATTAATTGGTTCATCGAATTGGAAATTTAGAACATCAGTAATTGAGTTTGAGAAGACTGTTAAGTTATTTTGATATTTGATGTTTTGCATGTTAATTAAGAATACAAAATCCAAGGTTATCAAATATCAAATATCAAATATCAAACCCTCATGTTGCATATTAATATGAATAGAAATGAAGGTAAATTTTACTAAAAGTTACATTCGGAAGAGAAACCACATAATTAAATAACGTTTTTTGTGGTTGTCTGATTTGCCAAATATGATTATTTGTGGTATCAACTTGAAGTTTAACATAAAAAGTATCTCAATGAGGCGAATCAAAATTTAGTGTTTCTATCCATCCTGAATTTGGATCATTCTGCCCAAAAACAGGAAACACTAATAAGATTGAAAATGCGAGTAAAATGGTTTTCATAATTTTTAAGTCTTGAAAATGAATAATTATTACAAAAGTGTTTGGTAGAAGATAGTTTTAAGATAACGATATTTGTATAAAATTTGAAAACTAAACTTGACGTTTTAGGATTTCAATCTTTTTCCATAGAATAATTAATAATTTATAGTTAATAGTTGAAAATTATCCTTACTTTTGCACTCACTTTTAAGGAAAAGCTTTCTAAGTTGTTCAATAAGAGTGATTTAATTTATTTTATTCATAATTAATAATCAAGGAGAAATGCGTCATTACGAAACGACTTTAATCCTCGATCCTGTTTTACAAAACGATGAAGTTGCAGCAGCTGTAAAAGGTTACGAAGACTTATTGAAAGAAATGGGAGCAGAGATTGTGCATGTTGAGAAATGGGGATTACGTCAATTAGCGTATCCTATCAACAAGCGTTCTTCTGGATTGTACTTTACTATCGAGTTTGCAGTTCCTACGGGAGAGGCGATTGAAAAACTTGAACTTCAATACCGTCGTAGCGAACGCGTGATGCGTTTCCTTACGATTGCTTTGGACAAACACGGTGTTAAATATAACGCTGACAAACGTGCAGGCTTAATTGGTAAGAAGAAACCTGCTGTAGAAGCGAAAGCTGACAGCAAGAAGAAGTAACAACTCAGAGGGAAATGAAGAGTTTGTGGTACTCTTATAAAAGCTACGATGTAAATTAATTTAATAACCATTTTTAGAAGGCTAATAACCATGGCAAGTAGAGATGACATTAAGTTTCTAAGTAATCCGAAAATCGGACAGAAACGCAAAAAGTATTGCCGCTTTCGTAGATTTGGTATCAAGCACATTGACTATAAAGATGTCGATTTCTTGATGCAATTTATCAACGAACAAGGTAAGATTTTACCTCGCCGTATAACGGGGAACTCACTTAAATATCAACGTCGAATGGCAACAGCTATTAAACGTTCAAGACATTTAGCATTGTTACCATATGTAGCAGATCTTTTAAAGTAATTTTTTTAACAGATGCATCAGCATCACAAAATTTAAAGCAATGGAAGTTATTTTGCTAAAAAATCTTGAAAGACTGGGCAATGCTAATGAAATTGTTACGGTAAAGAACGGCTACGGTCGCAACTTTTTGATTCCTCAGAAGCTAGCTATCATTGCTAACAAAACGAATCGTTCAACTTTGGACGATCGTGTTAACAGACAGCTTGAAGTAGAGAATCTTCGTATCGAACAATTTAAGGCTATTGCAGCTAAGTTAGAAGGACAGACACTAAGAATCGGAGCTAAAGCTGGTACAAGCGGCAAGATTTTCGGTAGTGTTACTAATGTTCAGATAGCTCAAGTTATTCAAGAACTTATCGGTGATGAAGTAGATCGTCGTAAAATCACTTTATTAGAAGAAGTGAAGAATTTGGGAGGTTACACTGCTCAAGTTCAATTACACGAAGAAGTTGGATTTAATGTCAACTTCGAAGTATTCGCAGATTAATCATTATTGATTATTCGTAATCATTAATTTTTATATAGCTTATCGAAGCGTTGAATGTCTTAGGATATTCAACGTTTTTTTTGTTTAGTCATATGGTCTTACACGTTTCTAGGTGTTCCTCATCGCTTCGCAATTTATAAATTAATACAATTCCGTGCTCAAAACCTAATTAGATTAACTTAGGGGTTGATTCCCGCTTGCTAGGTTTTGCTTCTTTCTTATCAAGAAAAAAAAAGCAGTATTTTCTCTGAAATACAGGTTTTAATCTATCCAATGTGTCGTCCTAAAATAAGGTCATCACTTTTTTTATTCTGTGGTATAATTGAACTTCACTGTCGCCATTAACCATAAATAATGTCCGGACTCACTGTTTCCAGTTGAAATATTTTGAATAGATTCTAATGAATTACTTGGCGTAAGTAAGGAATAACCCAATGCTAAATTAATATTTTTTCGATGCTTATATTTGAGCATTACATCAATTTCAGAAGCCAGATGTTTATCCAAAATTTCAGCATTATTATTAAAAACATTATTTTGAAAATCAAAATAGTGATAGGTGAAAATTGTCTGTAATTGTGGATGTAATTTCAAGTTTAATTTAGCGTAATAATTTATTAAGCCGCCGCCTCCAGTATCTTTTTCTAAGTTTCTAAAATAATTCATTTGTCCAAAATAACGGAATCTTGCACCTTGTAAAATATCGAAAGTGTGCATTGTATTTTGATAGGCTATATTCGTATTTGTCGCATCACTTCCGGATACAATTTCTGTTGCTAATGTAAGTTTTACTTTTGGTCTCAATTGATAAGCTACTTTTCCTGACAATAAATAGGCATTTACAGACCGTCCATCTTTGTGTTTTCCACTTTGATGAAAACCCTCAAAAGAAGTCGAAAAATCGTTTTTGCGATAATCTATTTTTGTTCCAATCGTCTGTTTGTAGAAAGTGGTATCGGTATTTTCTTTTTGAAAACCAGATGTAATTCCCGTGATTGAAATATTCAAACCATTATCAAAATATTTTTTTAAATATAAAAAGTGAAACGCTTTGAATCGAGTAGGAGCGTAGCTGTAGTTGTTTCCGGTCACATTGGCTTGACTATTATTTACAGAGAATCCAATATCAGCATATAGAGAATCTTTTGCATATTTAAAAACTAACGCATCGTAATTCCAGCCATCTTGTCGTCGAGGTCTTTTGGAAATCAATCTACCCTCATCATAATGTAGTTCTTGCCGTCCGAATTTGATAGCCAAATTATTAGAAAGGTTGTATTTTGCCCATGCTTCGTAAAGGGATAGACTATTATCTCCGCCCCAAATTCGAGCTTCTTGAAAGTTGAATCTTCCGGATAATTTTCCCGTTGTTAATTTTAGCCCTAAGCGAGTTTGTTGAGAAACGAAAAATGCTGGTTTGTCTGAAGTCGTTGAAAGTTTCGTGAATCCATCTCGATATTCCGTTCGAGGTCGAATCGTTCCATCGATAATTAATTGTGCTAAAGTAGAAGTTGTAATAAAAAAACAGAATAAAAAAAGGATAGTTGATTTCATAGCTTATCGGTTTTGGAAAGTGAAGTTATGAAAAAAATCAAATAAACTTAGGAGATGACCTAAAGTTAAATATCGTCAACTTTAGTAATTTTTGTCTCATTCCGTTCCCTTCATCTTAAGAAGAAGGGAACGGCCGCCTGCGGTGTAAGTGGTCTCCGCTATAAATTAAATTGAGAAATTGCTACTTTTTATCCTTTTCCTTGAGGAGAAATACCAAGGCAGCCATGAGTACGTAGGGGTGACTTATTTAAGTTGACGATATGCGATTTCAGTCAGTTTCTAAATAATGATTTATTCTAATCGTTCAATTTTAGAGTGTATAAATCTTTTCGTCTATCCTTTAGATTTTTTACACTTCCGTAAATATGTAGCTCTTTTAATAAGTCAATATCGACATCTGCAATTAGAATCATTTCCGTATTTGGTGTCGCTTCTGCCTTGATTCCATTTGTCGGAAATGCAAAATCACAAGGTGTAAATACGGCTGCTTGACCGAATTGAATATCCATATTATGAACCTTCGGTAAGTTACCGACACAGCCAGCAATCGCCACGTAACACTCGTTTTCAATCGCTCTTGCTCTTGCACAATGACGCACACGAGAGTAACTGTTTTGCGTATCCGTTAAGAAAGGAACAAATAAAATATTCATACCTTCATTTGCCAATAAACGACCTAATTCTGGAAACTCCACATCGTAACAAATTAAAACACCAATCTTTCCACAATCGGTATCAAACGTCTGAATTTTATTGCCGCCAATCATTCCGTAAACTTTAGCCTCGTCAGGTGTAACGTGAAGTTTTTCATACGCTTCAAAACTTCCATCTCGACGACATAAATAACCCACATTATATAGGTGTCCATTTTCTCGAATCAAAGGCATTGAACCCGTAATGATATTGATATTATAAGAAATTGCCAATTCGGAAAATTTATCTCTAATCTGAATGGTATATTCTGCTAATTCACGAATAGCTTTTGAAACTGGTAAATGATTATAAGCAGCCATCAGAGGAGCATTGAAAAATTCGGGAA
>CAWVWD010000139.1:0-8859 GCA_963933585.1 uncultured Saprospiraceae bacterium | reverse complement strand
AAAACGTCGGGAGGTTTCAGGCGATAATTTTATGTTGGTTGGTGATGCCGCCTATTTTGTAGATCCGTTTAGTGGAGAAGGTATCGGAAATGCAATGTATAGTAGAGTGTATGCCGCGAATCAAATCAAACGCTGTATAGATGAAAATGATTTTTCGGCTGATTTTATCAAACAATATGATAAAGATATTTACCGAGTTTTGGGACAGGAATTTCAGCTAAGCCGAAAATTACAGCAGCTCTTAAATTATCCTTTTTTATTTAATACTTTCGCAAAGTTGGCAAACAAAAACAAACGAATCGGCGAATTAATGTCGTCTATGTTTTTAGATATGGATTTGAGGACAAAGTTATTATCACCAAAATTTATTATTAATTTGATATTGAATAGGTAGTAATGTGTTGACGTGTTCTTGTACTGACTTTTGTGTAAAGAAAGAATCAATTTTAACACTTCGAAATAGTAATAAAAGTAATTTTTTAATTCCGATGTCATGTATAGGGAACATCAACACATCAACACAATATGAGTAAAGTAACAATAATCGGTGCAGGACCAGGCGGAGCAGCAGCAGCTTTAAAATTAGATAGATTGGGAATTCCGTGTGTGCTTTTGGATAAGGCAGTTTTTCCTCGGGATAAGGTTTGTGGCGATGCATTGAGTGGAAAAGTGATTTATGGTTTGAATCGAATTGATAAACAAATTGCGTTGGATTTATTTGCGGAAACGGATATTCGAGTCGGTTGCTGGGGAATTAAGTTTGTGTTTCCGAATACAAAAGAATTAAACATTCCAGTCCCTGGTGTTGAAAAGTTAGATTTAGAGACAGCAAAACCAGAAGCATTTGTTTCCAAACGAATTGAGTTTGATAATTTTTTAATCAAAGAGGTTCGTAAATCTTCGCTCATTGATTTTCGTGAAAATGTAGACGTTCAATCATTTGAACGAATTGATAATCAATGGATTGTTAAAAATAGAACGGGCGAAACAATTATAGAAACGGACTTGATTTTGGATGCGAGTGGAGCTTTATCACGATTTTCTAAGCAAATTGCAGGAATCGAGAAAGATGATAAACACTTTGCTGGCGGAATACGTGCTTATTACAAAAATGTCAAAGGTTTTACAGATTATAACTTTATTGAAATCTATTTTGAAAAAGAATTAACCCCTGGTTATTTGTGGATTTTTCCGTTACCAAATGGCTCTGCAAATGTTGGTTTAGGTATGAGAACCGATCATATTAGCAAAGGGAAAGTAAATTTAAAAAAGGCATTAGACGATATTTTGAAAAATAATCCTCGTTTTAGTGCTCGTTTTGAAGATGCCGAATTAGATGGAAAGGTTTTAGGTTTTCCGTTGCCTTTAGGTTCTAAAAAACGCAAAATTTCAGGCGATGGTTATTTATTGATTGGCGATGCGGCTTCCTTAATTGATCCTTTGACTGGAGAAGGTATTGGGAATGCAATTGTTAGTGGAAAAATAGCCGGAGAAATCGTGCAACAAGCAATTGAAAATCAAGCGTTTGATGCAAAATTTTTGAAACAATACGATAAGGCGGTTTATAAAGAATTATGGCGAGAATTGAAAATCAGTCATCAATTACAACGCATGATGCAATATCCGTGGATTGTGAATATTTTATCTTCAATTGCATTGCGTAGTAAAGAATTTACTTCCGTTATGACGGCAATGTTTACGGATGTAGATTTGCGAAAAAAACTGCGTGATCCAAGATTTTATTTCCGATTATTATTTAATAAATAATTTTTCCTCCTGCAAATTCCGCAGATTTTTTTATTTAATGAATGACTTCTTAATTTATTAAATTCAAGCATAACGAATTAGCAAAGCTAGTTCAAAAAAAACTGCGGAAAAATGTGAAAAACATGAAAAAGGAAGATATAATAATCTTAGGTGCGGGACCAGGTGGAATTGCGACCGCTTTAAAATTAGATAAGTTGGGTATCAAATGCACGGTTTTGGATAAAGCTGTTTTTCCTCGGGACAAGGTTTGTGGCGATGGAATTTCGGGTAAAGTGACATATGCCTATAAGCAAATTGATAAAACAATTTTTGACGATTTTAAGCAGCGACATGATTTGAAATTGAGTTGTTGGGGGGTTCAGTTCATTTTACCAAAAAACCGTAAAATGACGATTACGATTCCAACAAATTTAAAAACCATAGATTTTGAAGCACATGAAAAAGCGGAAGCTTTTATTTCAAAACGAATGGATTTTGATAATTTCTTAGTAGAGAAAGCAAAACAAACAGCAAATATTACTTTGATTGAAGATATTGATATTCAAGGTTTTGAGGAATTGGAAGATGGTTTTTTATTGAAAAATAGAAAAGGCGAAATACTTTATGAATGTCGTTTATTGATTGCGGCAGATGGTGCATTATCGAAATTTGCGAAGCAATTTGGAAATATTCATAAAGAAAATGAACATCACGTTGGAGCAATTCGAGCATATTATACTGGATTGACAAATGAGGACGGATATAACTTCTTGGAACTTCATTATTTGAAAGAGTTTTTTCCCGGTTATTTGTGGATTTTTCCTTTACCAAATGGAGGTGCAAATGTCGGTGCAGGCATGCGAACGGATAAAATTAGTGCACAGCGAGTAAATTTAAAGACGGAATTAGACCGAATTCTAAAGGAACATCCTAGATTTAAAGACCGATTTAAAAATGCTAAATTAAATGGGAAAGTCGTTGGTTTCCCGTTGCCTTTAGGTTCTAAGAAACGAAAAATTTCTGGTAAGAATTTTATATTAATTGGTGATGCGGCTTCGTTAATAGATCCATTGACTGGTGAAGGAATTGGAAATGCCACGATTAGCGGGATTTTTGCCGCCGAGCAAGCAAAGAAATGTTTAGAAGCGAATGATTTTTCTGCAGAAATGATGGCAAGTTATGATGAGGCTGTTTATGATAAATTGTGGAAGGAATTGCAAGTTTCGTATCGCTTACAAAAGGCATTTCAACGGCGTTGGTTATTGAGTGCCGTTTCTAGAATTGCTGTAAAAAATAAGCAATTGGCAGAAGTAATTACGGCTATTTTTGCAAATGTTGATTTGAAAAAAATGTTTAAAGATCCATTATTTATATTTAAAGTGATTTTTAATAGATAATATTATATCGTAAAACCTATGAGGTTTTGAAAACCTCATAGGTTTGGAACAAGAATCCATGAAAGAAACACAAGTTTGTATCGTTGGTGCGGGTCCGGCAGGTTTGTCGGCTGCAATGAACCTCAATAAGTTAGGCGTTGATTGTATCTTAGTGGATAAATATGAATTTCCGCGAGATAAGGTTTGTGGGGAATGTTTTGATGGTCATGTTTATCATGTTTTGCGTCGTTTAAATCCAAATTATATAGCGGAAATGGAGGCACAAAGCATTATTTTAAAAAGTTGGGATTATTGGTTTGGTGATGAGAAAAGTCGAAAACTACAGACGGCTTTTGATAAAAATGCAACCCCTCGATTATTGACGAAACGGATTGACTTTGATACGTTTTTGATTAATAAGATAAAAGAAATGCCGCACGTTACTGTCATGGAAAATGTGGATATCGCTTCGACTAAACAGATTTCGGATGGAATCATTTTGACTTCAAAAGATGGAAAGACGGAGATAAAAGCTCAAATGACTATCGGTGCTTCTGGTGCAACTTCTAAGTTTTTTAATACTGTCACACAACAGCCGAAACGAGAAGGGGATACTTACAGTTTCGTTCGAGCATATTTCAAAAACGTTGGTGAAATTCCAAATAATGAAGTCGTTTTTCATATTTTTTATTCACCAATGATTGTACTTTATATTTGTCCGTTACCTGATGGAACGGTAAGTGTAGAGGTTGGCGTGAAGCAAACAGAATCGAAAAAACATAAAATTAACTTACGTGAAAAGTTATTTGAACTTATCGAAACTTACGAACCGGTCAAGGATAAATTCAGAAATGCAGAATTGGTAGGGAAAACAAAAGGTGCAGCGATTCAGTTATCGTATAAGAAAGCCAAAATTTCGGGCGAACGATTTTTGTTGGCAGGTTCAGCTGCTCAGTCAGTTCATCCTGTAACTGGTTACGGAGCTGGTCATGCGATGGCAGCCGGAGAGATTGCAGCAAAAAGTGCAGCAAAAGCTATTGCTAATCAAGACTTCTCAGCAAGTTCATTGAAACAATATGATAAGGCAGTTTATAAAAAATTAGGTAATGAGATTTTATTAAGTCAAATTATCACTTATATCTTTAATCATCCAAAAACGTGTTTACCCATATTATTTAGAGTCGGTGGTTCAATCACGAGTTTGCTGACACATAAAGATTTTTCACAAGAATTTTTAAATCCTGCATTTTATTTCAAACAGTTAGTGGGAATTTCGAGATAAACCTTGGCATCTTTCAAAGCTTGTAAAGATGAAAGATGCCAAAATCTTGTAGCAAGAAAATCGACAATATAAGGCTTGACGAAATTACTAAAAAGGCAAAGGCAATGCCGTTTGTCCTACAAAATTATAAACTACTGAAACTACTAAAACTAAAACCTTGGCTTTCCTTCCTACGATTTCCGAACCTCCTCATCGTAGCTTTGACGCAATATTTGATGCGATATTGTACGCTATACCTATTTACAGATTCGCCTATCTTTACGGAATTTGATTTCTTTATTATGGTTTTGGCAACGGTGATTATTGCGGCCGGAGGTTATATCATCAATGATATTTACGATTATCCAATTGATAAAATTAACAAACCAGAAAAGACTTTTATTAATAGTCTTATTTCTGAGCGAAATGCTTATTGGCTATACATTCTGATGAATTTCTTAGTCGTGCTTTCGGGTATTTATTTTTATATTCGGACAGGTTGGAAAGCGGCTTATTTGTATCCGATTGTTGGGATTTCGATGTTGTGGCTGTATTCTTATAAGTTAAAAAAATCGGTTTTATTAGGGAATTTGACGGTTGCTTTATTTTGTGCATTTGTACCGTTTATGGTTTACGTTCCTGAAGCCACAGTTGCGTTTCCTGAATATGAATTATTGCGAAATTTTCAAGTTGGAACGACTAATATAATGTATAATATTTTTGCGGCTTATGCTGCTTTTGCCTTTTTATCAACGTTTTATCGTGAAATTGTAAAAGATATAGAAGATATAGATGGTGATAAAATGTACGGCGGAAGAACGTTGCCGATTGTTTTCGGAGTCCAAACTGCAAAAATTACGGCCTTGTTGGTGGGTTTCGTTTTGATTACTTTTATCAGTTTTGTGATTCGTTGGGAGAATGAATTTGGTAGTTTAGTTCGAGTAGTTTATGCTTCTATCTTTATTGCTTTGCCAACCATTTATTCTTTATATAAACTATTCATTGCAAAAGAGAAATCATCGTTTCGTCACGTGAGTCAAGTTATAAAAATGGTGATGTTAGCGGGGTTACTGTATTTGATTGTCCTTTATTTTGACACGAACTTATAAAAATAAAGCCGTGTCGATTTCAGAAATCGACACGGCTTGTTCAATTATAAATAGCTATAGACTCTTGATTTCTTTACTTTCTAGTATGACTCCCCACTTTTTAATCATTTCATAAACGATACCTTCTTTTAGTGGCTTACTGATATAATCGTCCATTCCTGCTTCCAAACATTCCGCCCTATCTTCTTGCATTGCGTTTGCTGTCATTGCTATAATAACTGGTCGTTTGCCGTCTGGCAATAGATTCACGATACGTTTCGTCGCTTCTAAACCATCTAATTCCGGCATTTGAACATCCATAAAAACCAGGTTATAATCTTGTCGTTGTACGGCTTCTACGGCTTCTAAACCATTTCCAACCGCATCCGCTTGATAACCTGCTTTTTTCAATAAAAAAAGTACTAATCTCTGATTAATCGCATGATCTTCTACGATTAATATTTTCATTGGAAGTACCTCACTCAATTTTTTATTATCACTAACCTTTATGACTTCTGTATTAACTTCAATGAAATTAGAAAATATATTTTTCAATATATGTCGAAATCCAGTATTTCGGAACGGCAGATTATATAAATACGTCTGTTTTGAAAATTCTGAACGGTTATAACTCGGTGGTATAATTGCCAGTATTGGAATGTTTTGAAATGGCGGATTAGCCCTTACTTGCCAATCTTTTATATCGTGTTTCCCTGAATAATCAATAATAACCAAATCATAATTTCCTTTATCTCGATTTGATGATTTCCATGAATCTGAATGCACGAAAGTCGTTGGCATATTATAATTAGACAATTGATGCTTCATAAACCCTAAAAATGATTGATTATTAGAAATTACCAAACATTCCTTACCATTAAGAAAGTCTAATGGCTGTAAATACGCAATCGGTGTGTAAGCATGTTTGTCTGTTTCTAACTGAACGGTAAACGAGAAAGTAGAACCTTTTTCAGCTTCACTTTCTACCCAAATATCTCCGTTCATTAACTCTACCAACTTCTTAGAAATTGCTAAACCTAAACCTGTTCCTCCATATTTTCGAGTATGAGAAGCATCAACTTGCGTAAAAGCATTGAATAAACGTCCCATTTTTTCTTCTGGAATCCCAATCCCAAAATCTTGAATATCAAATTGTAACACAAGAACACTTCCTAATTCACTTACCTTTTTTACTTTTAAAATAATTTCGCCGTCATGCGTAAACTTAATCGCATTATTAACCAGATTTAATATCACTTGCTTCAGTCGAGTAATATCGCCAATAACGAGAGTTGGAACATCTTTTTCAATTTTAGAATATAAGCTCAAACCTTTTTCGTAAGCTTTCATGGAGAACAAATCACAAATGGATTCTAACGCTAACTCTATTTCAAAAGGCTGCTCTTCCAATTCCATTTTGCCCGATTCTATTTTGGAAAAATCCAAAATATCATTGATAATCGTAATTAAATTATCGCCACTAATTCTAATCGTCTCTACGAAGCTTCTCTGTTCCATCGTAAGTTTGGTATCCGCAAGTAAGCTTGTCATTCCAATTACACCATTCATCGGCGTTCGGATTTCGTGACTCATTGTTGCCAAAAACTGTGCCTTTGCTAAGGCAGCGGCTTTTGCAGCTTCCGCAGCACGCTGTAACCTAATGGAAAAACGGTAAGATAAAATCAATGATTGAAAGAAGAAAAAGGTGACAATACATAGAAATTGGAATATATCTGAGACATTATGCACACTAAAATATTCATAAATACCTATAAATACTGCTGTAAATAAACTGATTGCACTAATAAAAGCATAAGTAGAACCAACTCTTTTATTAATTATCGCTCGAAAAATGATGTACAATGCGTAAATCAAAAAGGAGGAAATAATGGGTAAGAAGTATTTAATAGCATTTGTGAAGATAAATGGTGGAGTTATAATAGTAAAAATGACTAAACCTATTCCCATGATTTCTAAAAGTCGAAATATCTTATTATTAATCTCAGCCGGATATAAATTCTTTATGAATTTAAGAAAGAAATGACCGACGAGGAAAAGCGAAATATATTCAAAATGAAGCGTGATTATCCATGGTATGTCTGGAAATATATGATGAAATAAATTAGCACCATAACCGATTACTCGATATAAAAAGGAAAAACAGAAAAGCGAGAAATAGAGCATCGCTAAATCATGTCTTCCAAAAGAGAAAAGTCCAAGAAAAAATAATCCTGCCATTAATAAACTTCCGGCTATTGTTCCATCATAGATTAATGACCATTGTTCATGCTTAATAATTTTGCCAGATTCACCAAAAACAATCGAGTTCTGAACGCCACCTTTGGAATGTTGGAAATTCGACACTTGCAATACAATATCGATAATTTCTGATTTATTAGAATTATACACTTTCGTTATTGGCAACCAGTGCGGAGTTGTCGTCTTTTGAGTTTTTCCAACCTTTCCATTATTCGAAAAAGGTTCGCCATTAATCCACATTTCATAAGCCGTATAAACATTCGGAAGGTAAAACGCTACCGAAGGAATCGTGTCCGAAACTAAGATTTGTAAGCGATAAGTCGCATAACCATAAGATGACAATGGCTTTCCATTTTCATCATCTGAGAATTTCCATAAAAGCGGAAATTCTCGATAATTTCTATCTTTTTTTAGTTTTAATTCTTCTAAAGAAAGTAATTCGTTGTAATAAAATTCCCACGGTCCATCTAAATTAATTTCCTTATCAAACGATATATTTCGTAAATCTAAAACACCTTTTTCGATTTCTTGGGCACAAAGATTTGTATTCCCAAAAGAGATTAAAAACGTTAATAATAATATATTGATAGTTATATATATGTGTTTAGACATGTTTTACAAGGAATTATGACACCGATAGCTTTTTATCGAAGTATTATTTTTAAGTGGAATTTTGTTATGCTCTGTTTCAAAGTCTAATGTAATGCTAAATAGTGATATCTATGGTCAAAAAAGTATCATAAACTAAGCCAATCCTTTCAGCGTATCTGTATCAAAACTTCGATAATTATTCTCTGTATAAGTTGAATTTTGAAATATAGGGTTTGAAAAAGCTTAACTTCAATAAAGAAGGATAAACACAACAATCGCCAAAGTTCCGGGACAGATGCTAAGATAATAAAAATCAAAATACCTTAACTATTTTTCATTTTTGTTTTTTGATAGAAATAGTAGTAAAATGATAAGCCCAATCAACGACATTATTCGTAAGACAGAAAACCTGAATAATTATTATTGGCTAAAAACCAAATTTACTTTTACAAGCTTTAACCATTGATTATCAATTAGTTACGACTACTTATAATTATTTCGATTTATATCTTATTTGCATTTTTGAAATCACTTTCGC
>CAWVWD010000138.1:0-8880 GCA_963933585.1 uncultured Saprospiraceae bacterium | reverse complement strand
TATAAATTACCGGCTGCGTTATACAAAATATCGCTTGCTAACTGAACAGCTGCACGGTCTTTTGAGAAAATTGCACCAGTCAAAGCGTAAGGTGACGTTTCATCTAAGATGTGTAACGTTTCCTCAAACTTATCATCTTCATAAACATAAATCGTCAAAACTGGGCCGAATAATTCGGTTTCCATAGTCGTATATTTCGGATCCTTAGCCAAAATAACCGTTGGTTCGATGAAGTAACCGACAGATTTATCGTGGTTTCCACCAATGATAACTTCTGCATCTTTATCTACTTTCGCTTGATCAATGAAACTCGCTAACTTATCAAAAGAACGCTCGTCGATAACGGCATTCACGAAGTTAGAGAAATCTTCAGGTGTCCCCATTTTGAAATCTGCCAAATCTGCTTCCAAACCTGCACGAACATCTGCCCACAACGATTGCGGAACATATGCACGAGAAGCCGCTGAACATTTCTGTCCTTGAAACTCAAAAGCTCCACGACTCAATGCAGTACTTACCTGTTTCGCATTAGAAGAATTATGAACCATTACGAAATCCTTCCCACCTGTTTCTCCAACAATTCTTGGGTAAGACCGATAATTTTGAATATTCTCACCGATTGTTTTCCACATGTGTTGGAAAGTTTTCGTACTTCCTGTAAAGTGTAAACCTGCTAATTCACGGTGATTGAAAACTACATTTCCAGCTTCCGGTCCATCACAGAAAACCATATTGATAACACCATCTGGTAAACCTGCTTCTTGGAAAACTTCCATCAAAACGGCTGCAGAATAGATTTGTGTATCAGACGGTTTCCAAACGACTGTATTTCCTAACATCGCTGGAGCAGCACAAAGATTACCTGCAATTGAGGTAAAGTTAAATGGTGTTACTGCGAAAATAAAACCTTCTAATGGTCTGTATTCCAAACGATTCCAAATCCCATCTGGATTCATCGGAGGTTGTTCGCTATAAATTTGCTCTGCATAATGCACGTTGAATTTCAAGAAATCAATATATTCACAAGCTGCATCAATTTCTGCCTGCATCGCGTTTTTGGACTGAGCCAACATCGTTGTTGCATTGATTTTCGCACGGTAAGGCCCAGCGATAAGTGCTGCTGCTCTCAAGAAAATCGCTGCACGTTGTTCCCAAGCCATACTTTGCCAATCGGCTTTTGCTGCTAAAGCAGCATCAATTGCATCTTGAACGTGTGACGCATTTCCATAATGACAAAAACCCAAAGTATGTTTATGATCGTGAGGCGGATGAATCGTAACATGATTATCCGTCTTTACTGCTTTGCCATTAATCACCATCGGGATTTCCGTTTGCGTATTCTTATAATCCGCCAAAGTCGCTTTCAAATCTGCTTTCTCTGGAGAATTAGGTGCGTAACCTTTTACAGCTTCGTTACCAGGTGTCGGTACTTTATAAAATGCGTTTGCCATTTTGCAATAAATTTTTTTAGTATTTAAAATTGTCCGCAAAATTACGAAATAAAATAGAACTGTTGGAGTGTTTGACTACAGAATTATTTGATTGTTAATCTAAATGGATTTTATGATTATTTCCAGTAGCTAGAACAGCCGCTATATACCAAAAATCTCAAAAAGACATTTCGTTTTATTTAATTCCCTTCCTAAATAAACATTTAAACATTTTGATACGATAATGCACATATATGGTACGTTAGTGATCGCCTCACTATAAACTATTATAAATTGCTTAATGTTTTAACTTCTTGTTTTGTAAATCATCTCGAGTGTTTTGTAAAATATCTCAGATGAAATCACACATTAAAACCAAATATTATGAGAAAATTATTAAAACTGCTTTTCAGCCTTTGGCTATTCTTTTTTTCAATTAATTTAACCGCTCAAAACTGGAACTGGGCAAATAATTTAGGTAGTGTTTCAGCAAGTGAAAATGGAAAAGACATAGCTTTAGATAATCAAGGAAACGTTTATATCGTCGGAACTTTTACGGATACAATTATAACATCTTTAGGTAATCTTACAGGTTCGGGTACAGGAAATTCAGATATTTTTATTGCAAAATATGATTCGATAGGAAGTCTAATTTGGACACAAAGAATTAATGGGACTGGTTCTATAAATATTCCGTTTAATGTTATTGAAAATTTTTCTGCTATCGATATTGATAACGCAGGTAATATCTATATTGCTGGACAATTTACAGGAACTACTACCTTTGGAACAACGACAGTTGGTTCAGGTCAAGGGAGTAATGCTGTTTTTTTAGTCAAGTTCGATACGAATGGAAACTTTCAATGGGTCAAAACGGGAATAAATAATTTGCCACCACCAAATTTTCCTGGTGGTAGTGTAATTTCAGATGTAAAAACAGATAATCAAGGAAATGTTTACATAACAGGGCGTTCAGAAAATCCTATAATTTTTAATAATACTACTATTGGGGGTAGCAATGTTTTTATAATAAAATATGATACAAATGGAAACTTGGTTTTTGGGACGAATATCAATTCAGGAACACCTATAAAATTACAAGTGAATAATAATGAATTATATACTCTATATTCTTCCTCGGCCGCTCTTCGTGTTGATAAATATAGTTTATCAGGCTCATTATTAACGAACTCACCTAATTTAGCAACATTCAATTACTTTCCTAATGCTAAACAGAGTGACTTTTCAATCTCTAAGAATGGAGATATAACAATTTTTGTAAGCTATCAACAAGGTGCCTCAGCAGGAGGAATTGGTTTCCCTGTCGCTGCGGGAAATCCTGATACAGATATTTTACTGGCTCAATTCACCAATTCTGGTGTCTTTAAGTGGGCAAAGCAGTTAGAAAGTCCTACCGCTGAGATGGTAGGAGGTATATCAAGTGATACCTCTAACAATATATACATATCTGGTATTTTCAATAATACTATAGCTATTGATACAACTGTCATACAGAGTGTAGGACAAGATATATTTACGGCAAAATTAACTCCAAATGGTGGTTTGGAATGGGTAAGAGTAGCGGGAAGTGGAAACACAAATGCTAATTCAAATTTTACCAATGTAGGTGGTGATGTGTATATAGTTGGAGATTTTTTTGGAACAGCTAATTTTGACAATATTCAAGTTGTAAGTAATGGCTTTGGTGATGCATATGTGGCAAAAATAGGCTGTGAACCTCGTCCGATATCCGAAGTTATTGGTGATACGATAGTTTGTCTTGGAACAAGTATTTATCAAGCCATCAATAATTCATTGGGTAATAATTTTATTTGGACAATATCAGGAGGAGGAATATTAATTAATAATGGAAATACCGCAACTGTAAATTGGACAACAACTGGAACACATACAATTACTGTTGCACAAGTCAATGAATGTGGTGCTGGTGAAATTTTCACTTTTAATGTTATCGTAAAAGATATTCCAATTTTGCCTATTATTAATGGTGACACTACTGATTGTTTAGGTTCAGCGACATACAATGTAACCAATAACAGCGGAACAGATACTTATATTTGGTCGGTTTCTGGTGGTGGCAATTTATTTCCAATTGGAAATACCGCTATCATAAATTGGGCAGTGACTGGAAATCATATTTTGAGTGCTACCGCTTCCAATTTATGTGGTATTAGTCCGACAGGAACATTGGATATTGATATTTTTGAAATTCCTGCTCAACCAACTCCAATTACAGGTAATTCCAATGTTTGTGCAAGTACGCAAACATATACGGTTTCGCAAGCTAATAGTGTACAATATAGTTGGTCACTAAGTTCTGGCGGAACCATTGTAACCAACGGAAATATCGCAACGATTAATTGGACAACGGCAGGAACGCATACATTAAGCGTCATTCCGTCAAATGATTGTGGAATCGGCTCGGCTCGAAGCGTTTTAGTAACCGTTACCGAAGTGCCGCAACAACCTTCTACTGTGGTTGGAAATTTAACAGTTTGTCAAGGTTTACAATCTTATTCGGTGATTGGAAATACAAGTACATCTTACAATTGGACAATTTCTGGTGGTGGAAATATTTCTGCTGCGAATAGCAACGCCACCGTAAATTGGCAAACGGCAGGAACGTACACAATGACGATTACGCCATCAAATATCTGTGGAACGGGAACGCCTCGAACGGTGACCGTTACGGTATTAGATGTGCCAAGTCAGCCAACTGATATTTTAGGAATTGATACGGTTTGTATTGGCACACAAAATTATTCGGTGGCACCACAAGCTGGGGTTAATTTCAATTGGCAATTGTCAAGCGGCGGAACGGTTTTACCGAGTAATAATTTAGCAACGATTAATTGGACAACGCCTGGAACTTATACGATTACGGTTACACCCTCTAATTCTTGTGGAACTGGTCAAGCCAAATCACGATTGGTTTTTGTTAAAAATACAACCGCTCAAATTACAGCAATTACAGGAGAAGACGAACCATGTTTAAATATTGAAAACTACAATGTTCCATCTATTTCAGGATTAACATATGATTGGAATGTAACTGGTGGCGGAACGATTACAGAACTCGGAAATGCTGCTTTTGTTGATTGGGTAAATACTGGAATTTATACACTTTCTGTTTCTACATCGGATGGTTGTACAAATTCATTGACCGTTTCCGTTGACGATGTGCCGACACAACCTTCGAGCATTTTTGGTGATACAACGGTTTGTTTAAGTTTCTATAATTACTCTATTTTAAATGCACCAGGTGTCAGTTACATTTGGACACTTTCTGGCGGTGGGATTTTGACACAAAGTGGCAACGCTGCCAATGTCAATTGGACACAAGTAGGAACATATATATTGACGGCAACGCCTTCAAACGATTGTGGTTTAGGAACAGCTCGAAACCAAATGATCACAGTTTTGGATATTCCAAACCAACCATCAACAATTACGACAACCGCAACGAATGATACTTTGGCTTGTTTGACAACAGAAGTTTATTTAATTGCACCACAATCAAATATAAATTATAATTGGTCACTTTCAGGAAATGGAGTAGTTACGACAAACAATAACTCTGTAAATATAGATTGGTTGACAGCTTCTATTGATAATGAATTATTAGTAACGACTTCTAATATTTGTGGTACAAGTCCGCAGCAATCTTTAGAAATTGATGTTTTAGATATTCCACAAGTTACCCCGATTCAAGGTGATAATGATGTTTGTTTAAATACCAATCAAGTCTATATCGTATCTTTAATTTCTGAAAATGCTTACAACTGGAATTTATCTTCCGGCGGTGTTTTGACGATTGTAAATGATACGGCTTTTGTGAATTGGCAAACGGTTGGAACGCATACCTTGACCGTTTCACCAACCAACATTTGTGGAAGCGGACAAAGCCAAACACTACAAATTACGGTAAAAGATGTACCATCTCAACCGATTGGATTTTCAGGAAATACGAACGCTTGTCAGACTTTAGAAGGTTATGGTGTAACCGCTGAAACTGGCGTAAATTATAATTGGAATCTAAGTTCTGGTGGCTCATTGGTCGCTTTGAGTAGTTCGGCAAATGTGAATTGGACGACGGCAGGAACACACACTTTAACAATTACGCCAAGTAACGAATGTGGTATTGGAACGCCTTTAAACCAAACAATTTTGGTGCAAAGTATTCCTGCGACGCCTTCGGCAATTATCGGAATTGACAGTACGTGTTTGAATACTTTCAATGCTTTTTCGACAACATTGCAAAGTGGGTTGACTTATAATTGGAATCTACCAACAGGTGGAATCATAAATCCAAATACGAATAATACAACGGTAAACTGGAATGCAAGTGGAAACCAAACATTAAGCGTTTCCACAACCAATATTTGTGGAACTTCAATTCCTCGAACGAAAACAATCACCGTTTTAGAGGTGCCAACACAACCGATAATTTCTGGAGATTTCGATGTTTGTCAAAACGACACAGAAACCTATATTGCGACAAGCAACGCAACGAGTTACATTTGGAATACAACTGGCGGAATAGTTAATGGAAACAGTGTCAACTGGACAAGTTTAGGTACACAAGTTTTAACCGTCACACCGAATAATTTCTGTGGAAATGGTGCTTTGGCTTCCGCCAATATTACCGTCAAAACCGTTCCAAATATTACGCAAAGTATCACGGGAAGTGCAGCGGTTTGTTTAGGTATTTCGACTTATACACTTCCACAGGTTTCTGGTGTGAATTACACTTGGACATTATCCGGTGGTGGTTCAATTACAGCTTTAAATAATGCTGCAAATATCAATTGGACAACGACAGGAACATATACAATCACAGCGATTCCATCCAATGATTGCGGTAATGGAAATACAATTACGACACAAGTTACGGTAAATGCCATTCCAACACAACCGATAGCAATTACAGGAATTGACAGTACCTGTTTGAATACTTTTAATACTTTTTCAACGACTTTACAAACTGGCTTAACGTATAATTGGACATTATCAACCGGCGGAATTATAAATCCAAACAACAATAATACAACCGTAAATTGGAACGCAACTGGTATTCAAACTATAAGCGTTTCCGCAACGAATATCTGTGGAACATCTATTCCGCAAACCAAAACAATTGCCGTTTTAGATGTACCAAATCAAGCAGTGATTGCTGGTGATTTCGACGTTTGTTTGAATGATACTGAAACTTATATTGCGACAAGCAATGCAACGAACTACACTTGGTCAACTTCTGGCGGAATAGTTAATGGGAACAATGTCAATTGGACAAATTTAGGAAATCAAGTTTTGACCGTTACACCGAATAATTTCTGTGGAAATGGAACGTCGGCTTCTGCCAATATTATCGTCAAAACAGTTCCGAACATTACGCAAAATATCGTTGGTGATTCTGTGGTTTGTGCAGGAATTTCATCGTATTCCTTACCACAAATTTCGGGCATAAATTACACTTGGTCAATTTCTGGCGGTGGAGCGATTACAGGTTTAGGAAATGTTGCGAATATCAATTGGATTACACCTGGAATACATACGATTACAACGATTCCATCGAATGATTGTGGTAGTGGAAACACGATTACCAAACAAATTACCGTACGAAATGTACCGATACAACCGTCATCGATACAAGGTGCAGATACAGTTTGTACGGTTACGGAAGCGTATTCGGTTGTTTTCGAACCCGGGATTATTTATAATTGGTCCTTAGGAAGTGGCGGCGTAATTACGGCAGGTGGAAATACGGCAACGATTATCTGGACAGACGAAGGCACGCACACGATTATCGTCACACCACAAGATGTTTGTGGCACATTAGGAACACCAATTACCAAAACAGTAACTGTTCAGATTTCGCCTGTATTGACGACCGATATTTCGGGTGCAGCACAAGTTTGTAATGGAGAAACAGATAGTTATTTCGTGGCAACTGGTGTAACCGACTGGGTTTATAATTGGACCATTGATAATGGAAATGCTGTGCTTACAAATGGCAATCAAGCAACGGTTGATTTTAATACGATTGGAAATACAATATTGAGTCTGTCTGTAAGCAATCAATGTGGCACCGCTCCAACCAAAACATTTAATATTTTGGTGGAAGATAATGCACCAAATATCATTGGAACAATTAGCGGTGATACGTTAGTTTGCCGAAATTCAGATGCCGTTTATACGATTTCGGGCAATTCGGATTTCGATTATACATGGACGGTAAACGATGGCGGAACGGTTTCATCATTGAATAATAGTGGTTTGGTTTCGTGGCAAACAGCAGGAACTTACGATGTTGGTGTTTATGCATCGAATTTCTGTGGTGTTGGCGATACGGTTTTCATAAGCGTAAAAGTTGAAAATCCATTACAGCGACCACAACTTACTTTTATAAATGATACCTTATTTTCAAGTAATTCAACGCTTTCACAATGGTATCGCAATGGCGAGACGATTGATAATGCTACAAACTTTTCATTACGACCAGTCAATCAAGGAATCTATACCGTGGAATCTGAAAATATTTGTGGGGTAACGACTTTCTCGAATGAATATTCATTTGGTTTAGAAGGCGGACTATTCCTCTATCCAAACCCTGGACGTTATTATGTTACGCTTCGAATTCCTCCATATTTGACTTGGTATTCTGTTGATGCGATTGACCAATTAGGTCGAATGGTCGTGGCACCTATTAAGTATGATGGTTCTAATGAGATATTAATTGATGTGAGAAATTTAAATGCGGGTGTTTATTGGTTTCGGATTGATACCGAGTTGATTTTGTTGTATCGGAAAGTGGTGATTGTGGATTAAGAGTTTGTTATTGGTTATATGAAATTTAGGTTTGCTAAATTTTGAAAACCTGACGATAAAACACAGAATAGTAAGTAGCTTACTTACAGCATCTTGTGGAGACTCCAACTTTGTGACAGTTTGGAGTTTTCGTAAAGTTGATTTTAAAATCAGTTTAGGGAGCAGAAATTAAATAATTTATCCAAGATTTATAGAAGGGTGAGTAGATTATTTATTTCCTGCTCCCTTATTTTGTAGTTTATCGAAAAACCTTTAATTTTTAACAAATTTGTCTTTTGAAATTATTTTAGACTTTACTAATCATGAGAATTAATTAAAAGATATGATGAAGAATATATTAAGATACCTATTTTTACTCTTCTTCCTTACCGGAAGTTTTACAATTATATTCGCACAAAGAGTAGAAGGACCAAAACCTATTTTTAAAAATGGAGAAGCACAAGTTGTACCTGAATTTAGTAACTCCAATGAATGGATAAAAGAAGAATTATGGGTAGAAACAACCTTTGATTCTGATGAGGATGGAAAGTTAGATAGAATGCATGTATTTGTGACAAGACCTGCTCAAACAAATTCTGGTGATTTAAAACTACCTGTTATC
>CAWVWD010000137.1:0-8884 GCA_963933585.1 uncultured Saprospiraceae bacterium | reverse complement strand
GTTTTAAAAACTCGATCAATCCCTTTTGGTATTGATATTAAAATTCAAAACGCAAAAGATTTTGAATTTACGGAAGATGTTTTTGGAATTTTATTACAATATCCAAATGCAGATGGTTCGGTAGCGGACTATAGAGCTTTGGCGGAAGAAGCGAAAGCGAAAGAAATCTTCATTACAGTTGCTGCAGACTTGATGAGTTTAGCATTATTAACGCCTCCAGGAGAATGGGGTGCGGATGCAGTCGTCGGTAATACACAGCGTTTTGGTGTTCCGATGGGTTACGGTGGACCTCATGCAGCTTTCTTTGCGACTTTTGATACTTACAAGCGACAATTACCGGGACGTATTATTGGTGTTTCGACAGATACAAATGGTGATCGTGCGTTACGTATGGCGTTGCAAACTCGAGAGCAACATATCAAACGTGAAAAAGCGACTTCTAATATTTGTACCGCCCAAGCATTATTGGCGATTATGGCAGGAATGTATGCCGTTTATCATGGTGCAGAACGCATCAAAGGTATTGCGGAACGCATTCACGGTTATGCGCAAGTTTTAGATATTGAATTACAAAAATTAGGTTATTCACAAGAGAATGAATTTTACTTTGATACTTTAAAAGTTAAAGTTGAAGACGCAAAGGCGATTGAAACAATTGCTTTAGCAAATGAAGTGAATTTCCGTTATTTCGGTGATAATTATATTGGAATTGCATTGGATGAAACAGTTAATCATGATGACCTTCAAGCAATTCTAAACCTATTTGCAGCAGCGAAAAATACAAATACAACGGTCGATTTTGCAAAAGCAAATGATTTAGATTATAAATTTCCTACGACTTTAGTACGGGAATCTGAATATTTGACACATCCTGTCTTTAAATCACATCATTCTGAATCTCAAATGATGCGTTATATTAAATCGTTGGAAAACAAGGATTTATCATTAACACATTCCATGATTTCTTTGGGTTCTTGTACAATGAAATTAAACGCTGCAACGGAATTAATTCCGGTGAGTTGGGCGGAATTCGGTGGTTTACATCCGTTTATTCCGGTAAATCAGGCAGCTGGTTACACAGAGATTTTTAAGGAATTGGAAGCTTGGCTTTGTCAATGTACTGGTTTCACAGCTTGTTCCTTACAGCCAAATTCTGGTGCTCAGGGTGAGTATACAGGTTTGATGACGATTCGTGCTTATCACGAAGATAGAGGCGATGCACACCGAAATATAGCGATCATTCCTTCTTCTGCTCACGGTACAAATCCCGCTTCTGCTGTCATGGCAGGAATGAAAGTCGTGGTCACGAAGTGTGACGATGCCGGAAATATCGACTTAGTAGATTTAAAAGATAAAGTTGAAAAGCACAGCGAAAACTTAGCGTGTTTGATGGTAACTTATCCTTCTACACACGGTGTTTTTGAAATAGCAATTAAGGAAATTTGTAGCTTAATTCACGAACACGGCGGACGTGTTTATATGGATGGTGCGAATATGAATGCACAAGTCGGGTTGACAAGTCCGAACGAAATCGGTGCAGATGTTTGTCACTTGAATTTACACAAAACCTTTGCGATTCCACACGGTGGAGGCGGTCCAGGAATGGGTCCAATCTGTGTAAATGATAGTTTAAAACCATATTTACCAAAACATACGTTGATTGAAACTGGTGGCGATAAAGGTATTTCTGCGGTTTCAGCCGCACCTTGGGGAAGCGCAAGTATTTTGTTGATTTCTTATGGTTATATCAAGATGCTTGGTGCAGAAGGTGTAACGGATGCGACAAAATATGCAATCCTAAATTCAAACTATATTAAATCAAGATTAGAAGGAAAATATGAGATTTTATATACCGGTGAGTTTGACCGTGCAGCACATGAGTTGATTCTGGATTTACGTAAATTCAAGGAATTAAATATAGCGGCTGAAGATATTGCAAAACGCTTAATGGATTATGGTTTTCATGCTCCGACACTTTCGTTTCCTGTAGCTGGAACAGTGATGATTGAGCCAACGGAAAGTGAAGATAAAGGAGAATTAGACCGTTTCTGTGATGCTATGCTAAAAATTCGTGACGAAATTGATGCGATTGCTTTAGGAAATGTTGATATGGAAAATAACGTGTTGAGAAACTCTCCACATACTTTGGCAGAAGTTACGGCTGATAACTGGGAATATCCATACAGTCGTAAGGAAGCTGCGTTTCCATTACCATATGTTCGTGGTCGTAAGTTTTGGGCAACAGTCGGACGTATTGATCAAGCCGGTGGCGATAGAAATTTAATTTGTACTTGTCCTCCGATGGAAGCTTATGTTGATTAAATTAATGTAGAATTTGGAATAATAAGAAGGGATTTCGCTGGTGCGAAATCCCTTTTTTTGGATAAAATCGTCATACTGACACAGCTCGGTATGACGGTCTTTATTGATTTTTTAGATGCGAAGGAAATTCATAATTCCTTATTCAATATTCTTAATTACGCCATTTCCTTTTTTTGATATTCAATGACTTGCTGCATGATATCATCTAAATTCTCAAAAGATTGGTAACCTTTTACTAATGGACTTCTGGTCGTTTCATTTTCAAAAAACACGGCTGGGAAACCAGTAACTTCGTAAGCATTCGAGATTTGAAAATCTTGGATAGTTGCTTTGTTCATGGCTTGCGTCTCCATTTTTTCTTTAAAAATCGTCCAATTGATTTCATATTTTTCTACCACTGCTTGATAATTTGAAAAGTCATTCAAATCTAAACCATCGGAATAATTCATTTTTTGTAAATCATGCGCGAATAAAACTGCTTTTTCTGGCAAAAATGTTTTGAAAGTTCGCAATACTAAAGCGGGTTCAAAAGAAGATTGAATTCGTGTTCCATCTCGCAACATATCCAAAAAAGGTTCCCCGAAAGTAACGCCAGTTCTGTCTTCTACTTGCTTATAAGCACCCAAAATATAATCGGCCATGACGCTTGCGGGTTGCACTCTTTCGCCAGTAACCATTCCGCCACTGATGACTTCAAACTCAAACTCATCTTGATATTTCTCGACTATTTGCTTCATTACCGGACTGAATCCATAACACCATCCACATAGTGTATCGAAAAAATATATGATTTTTGGTTTTTTCATTTTTATTAATTTGTAAGTATCAATTTAGTAAAAAATTATCAACAAGTCTGGTATTAAATAGTTGCTAAAGGCTTTTTTACAACTGCTATCAGAGCTGTTATATATTTTCAAAAAATACGCTTGATTGATGCATACCGCTGTATTTTACATACAATATGAAGATACATAACTTCCATATTTCATTTTAATTCCTACGATTATCATAAAAAAAATTGACATTCAGATTCAATAAAAACGACATAACTTGACCCATAACGTAAGTTATGAGAAAACGAAAAAATTCTAATTCCAATAATTCTTAAATCAATTTATCCATCTTTCTAAACCAAACAGACTCGTCAAACGTTTGAAACAAAAATACAAGAACATGATAGGATGGCGTTTTCAAGAATTTATGGCTCAAAATGAAGAAGGTTCGACTTTTGAAAAACTGTTGAGCATCTTTAAAGAGTTATTGGTTTATACTTCGGGTAATGTAAGTGAAGCATTGAGTTGGCTGACCGAATTAGATAAGGAATATGAACTGACGACTCCAGAATACGGAATGGCAGATTTTATTCAGGATTTGATGAATAAAGGTTACCTCGAATCGCAAGATGGTCAAAAACCACAAGTTGTGCCAACTGCGAAGATGGAAGGCGAAATGCGACAAAAGGCCTTGGACGATATTTTTAATGATTTAAAAAAATCGAAACAAGGGAAACACGATACGAAATTTAGCGGTTTGGGAGATGAACGAAGTTCAGAAACTCGCCCGTATGAATTCGGTGATAAATTAGATAACTTGGCAGTTTCTAACTCGCTGCGAAATGCTCAAATTAATCACGGTTTGGATGAATTCAAACTGACGCAAGATGATTTGGAAGTTCACGAAACCTATTATCAAAGTCAAATGAGTACGGTTTTGATGATTGATATTTCGCACTCGATGATTCTTTATGGCGAAGATAGAATTACGCCAGCGAAAAAGGTAGCAATGGCTTTGGCAGAACTCATTACGACTCGTTATCCAAAAGATACATTGGATATTTTGGTGTTCGGAAATGATGCTTGGCAAATTCAAATTAAAGATTTACCTTATTTACAAGTTGGTCCTTATCATACGAATACGGTGGCAGGAATTGAATTAGCGATGGATTTATTGCGTCGCCGAAGAAATCCGAATAAGCAGATTTTTATGATCACGGACGGGAAACCGACTTGTATCAAAAAAGGAAAAAAATATTATAAAAACAGTTTCGGTTTAGATAGAAAAATTGTTGCAAGAACACTTAATTTAGCACAACGTTGCCGAAAATTAGATATTCCCGTAACAACTTTTATGATTGCTCGAGATCCATATTTGGTGGATTTTGTGGATAAGTTCACGAAAGCGAATAACGGAAAAGCATTTTATAGCTCTTTGGAAGGTTTGGGCGAGTTTATCTTTAGAGATTATAAAAATAATAAACGGAAACGGTCTTAATAAATTATTGCACTTCTGACGCAACGATTTGACATAATTACAAAAAAGGTCATCAAGGAAAATTATTCTTGATGACTTTTTTCATTTTCAAGCTGGAGCTTAATCTTACTATAACTACAATTCAAGATTTTCAAAATCGGATGAAATAAAAGTCAACTCATTATGAGCAATATCCAATCGTTTTAGATTTGGAAATTAGCACCAAAAATTGTCCGATAATTCCTTGATATTCTTGTTGGACAAATCTAAAAAATCCCTTTTTATGTGGTTTTTAAAAGATTTAAAAAAGTCATTCGAATCTTCTTCTTCCACCTTCGCTTCTTTTGTTAAAACGTATTTAGGTTGAGATTCCCGTTGATATTCTTCTTACACGTTTTCCTATTCCGCTTCCGTCATTTCCGAACTTTTCGAAAACCACAAAACTGTTCCGCCGATTGCCAAAATGATGATGAACTTGATGGTTAAATGCATAAGAATCTTGAATCATAAATAGTAAAATGATGAATGGTTTTTAATTATATTTGATGAATATTAAAACGAAAAAAGCCTTATTTCGGATCAATTCCAAAATAAGGCTTTCAAAGCAATCATTTTTTTACGAATAATAATATTTATCCGTTTTCAATCGAGAATGATAATCCGTTATAATCCAGCGTTACTTAAAAAGTAGGACAAATCACACTTTCATTTTCATAATCCCCAATATACATAAACGATAATTCCAACGCTCCTCTACCACTCGTTGTGTTTGACAAGTTAGAAACATTTACATCATAACTTACGCCAAACTGAAAACCGGTCAATTGAAAACCAACCAAAACTACCATTGCATCAATATCAAAACCTTCTTCTACATCCGAGACAGGACGAACCCAGCCACCCAAAATGATATTCTTATCGTTATATTCACTTACTGAAAAACTCAAATTCGCACCAGCATTGATTTCTAAATGTGGCCCCTGCATATAAATAATCACTCTTGGCTGAATCGAAGATTTGCCAAATGGCAATTGCAATCCAAAATGACCAGCGATTTTCGTGTACAAACGACTGTCAACCACAATATCCTCATCTTCTTGATAGAAGGATACATCTGGCTGCGTGATGTGATGAAATGCCAAACCAGCATAAATTAACGTTCTTCTTTTGGGAGAAAGGGACCATTGCAAACCTGCTGATAAATCACCCAAAGCCATACTGTTTGACGGTAATTCTTCGCCTGTCGGCAATACATAACCAGTACTTCCATTGAATTGGTCATTGAACGATAAGTTATTGTAAATCAAACTTTTTTGCATCACCCCAAACTGAAAACCACCAG
This sequence comes from uncultured Saprospiraceae bacterium, assembly GCA_963933585.1. Classification (GTDB taxonomy): domain Bacteria; phylum Bacteroidota; class Bacteroidia; order Chitinophagales; family Saprospiraceae; genus CAWVWD01. The sequence continues at coordinate 2,970 of CAWVWD010000137.1, read as the reverse complement.
ATAAATAATGCGTTCCATCAGGGTTTAAAGCTTTATGATAAGCTCCCGAAAATCCAATATTATTAGTCGAAAATTCACCCGGACCAACTTTATCCGTGAAGAAAGTCAAGCCGATACCGAATTTATCCGGAACGGTCTGAATATTGAAAGCATCGAAATTCATATCGAAAGCTACTCCGGCTGTCGTGAATGGATCTGGCAAAATACTTTGCCATTGATTTCTATAACTCATCCCAACTCTATGTCGTCCTTCAAAAGCACCCGTCAATGCAGGATTTAGTGTAAGTGGAGAAGCGTAGAATTGTGTAAAATTTCTATCTTGACTGAAAGTCAAAACACTTATAAATAATAAACTAAATGCAATAAATGTCTTTTTCATTTTTATTGTATTATTGTGAAACCTATAAGGTTTCTGAAACCTTATAGGTTTGAATATCGCTAAATTTAAAGTTCTTTTAACGTGAAAATTAGATATCGAAGTATTTAAAAACCGTTAAACCATATTTTCACATCACAATAATACAAATTTTTCATTTTTTGTATCCATACAATGCAAGATAATTCAAGTTTTCCTTACTTTTGGGGTTTTTCTATTTAGTATTGTAAATTGAAAATTAATAAAAGGTTCTCCCACAAGTTTCGCTGATTTCGCAGATTTTAAATGAATCAATTCAATAAACCAATAAGCTGATCTATTGAATCAAAATCTACAGAATCTGCGAAACTTGCGGGAGAAAAATCAGTAATAAAAATGTTCGGAGTTTGTCAATTAAGTATCGTACCTATTCGAAGTAAACCAGCAGACGTTTCAGAAATCGTCAGTCAGTTGCTATTTGGAGAAACATATAAGGTGTTGGAAAAGCGGAGAAAGTGGACAAAAATCGAATGTGCTTACGATGGTTACGCTGGTTGGATAGATGCAAAACAGACGCATATTATTGACGAACAAAAATTCAATGATTTACAAAAAAATCATGCTTACACCTTAGAGTTAGTCGATAATGCAGTTGGTCCAATGCACTTTTTACCAATCGTGATGGGCAGTAATTTACCAGATTACGATGGGGTGAATTTCAAAATGAACGGTACTCGTTACACTTATAACGGACAAATTATTAACCCTTCCGAAGTCGAAATTTCCGCAGAATTATTATTCAAAATTGCTCGTCGATATTTGTACGCACCTTACCTTTGGGGCGGACGTTCGCCTTTTGGCATTGATTGTTCTGGCTTTACACAAACAGTTTTCAAAATGATGGGAATCCCGTTAAAACGAGATGCTTCGCAGCAAGTTTTACAAGGAAAAATGGTAGATTTTTATGAAGAAGCTTGTCCTGGAGATTTAGCTTTTTTCGAGAATACAAAGGGAAAAATTATTCATGTCGGTTTATTATTACCTGAAAATAAAATCATTCATGCTTCGGGACACGTTCGAGTTGATAGCTTCGATAAAAAAGGAATTTATAATCAAGATATTTCAAAATATACACACGCTTTGAGAATTGTGAAACGGTTTCTTTAGTTGCACCTTTCCGATTGCGAGTTGCGCATTTTCGCTCTGATGTAATTGCACAGACGTAATTAGAAGACGTTAAAAAATTGCGTCAAAGCGATAAAACCAGTAATTCGCAATCCGTATCACCATCCAAACCTTTCCTTCATTTTCAAAAACGGCATTTGAAGATCCGCTTCTATTGTTATTTTTTTATCTAAATACGGATGATGAAACGATAATTTGGATGCGTGTAAAAACATTTCTTTGGCATCAAATTCATTGATAAATAACTGATTATGTCGATAATCGCCGTGTTTGTAATCGCCAATAATTGGATGATTGATATGATTGAAGTGTCGGCGAATTTGGTGCATTCTCCCTGTTTTGGGATGAATTTCAACTAAAGAATAACGACAGGTCGGATATTTTCCCATCGGAATTGGTAATGTAAAATTTTGATGCGTTTCGAAATGCGTTTCCGAAATTTGCATATTTCCCCTTTCGCTTTTTAAGGGTTTCTCAATAATGCCACTTTCCGGTGCAAACCCTCGTACAATCGCCCAATATTCCTTTTCCGTCGTTCTTTCTGTAAATTGTTTTGCCAATAATTTCGTCGCTTCCGAAGACAATGCAAATACCAAAACACCCGATGTTTTTCTATCCAAACGATGTACAGGCCATACTTTCTCTCCGATTTGGTCCCGCAACATTTGCAACGCAAAAAAGACTTTCTCTTCTGCAATCTTCGTACGATGCACCAACAAGCCATTTGGTTTATTAATCGCTACGTAATATTCATCTTGATAAATGATTTCTAACATCTTTTGAGTTTTCGAGTTAATTTTTTGAGTTGCGTGTTACGAGTTACGGATTGCGAGTTTTTTTCGCAATAACGTGAACTTCCAATGTACTTTATAATGCAAAGAAACACAAGTTTTTGGGTTGCGATTTTTTCGCAATAACGTGAACGTTTGACATGTTTAAAACGCAAAGAAACAAAGGATTCGCAAAGAACGCAAAGAATATTTATTCAACCTATACAATTATTTTTAATCCATAAACAGAGAATCCTGAATTAATACGTTTGACCGTTTTTGAATATCGCTCTTTCGAGATAGAAACACTGGTGACACCAAAATCGCTGATATTAACCGATATGTTTATTTTATAGTAATTCCAAAAAAAGTCGGCGTAAATCGGTGTCATCGAAGTTTTCGGCATTTCAATCATGTCAAAACGATTCTGTTAAAACGAAAAAAGCCGACACTCGTAATTCGTAACTCCTGTTAAATATTAATTAATCCTCAAACAAATACGTACTTTTGTGGTTAAATTTTCTTTTATACTAAAAAAATCAATTGCTCATTATGAATATGATAAACAACGAGGAACTCGAGGAGAATTTAAAAATGATTGAGGAAAGTGCGAAAAGCTTTGCGGAAACGTATATTCGTCCTCATGTTATGGAATGGGAT
>CAWVWD010000136.1:0-8889 GCA_963933585.1 uncultured Saprospiraceae bacterium | reverse complement strand
TAAACCAACCATCTTTTTTTGCCTTAATTGCTTTTCGTTTCGGGTTAAATCTTTTGAATTTATTCGCAACTGTTTGACCAGCATTAACTTTAATTACATAATCGAAATCCAAATCATAACCTTGCCAACCAGCAATCGTCAAGTTCACCGCATTATTTTGAATAAACATTGCAGGAATCGTTAATCGTCTATCTTTAAATTCTAATTGATTTCGAGTATTCGAGAATTTTATATTTTTTAAATCATCTACTTTTACAAAAGATGAAAAATCTTCTAACATTTTGAAATCAATCAATGCACCATTATTGATTGTAAAATCCGAAAGGAAATATAATTTATCGTATAATACATTGCCGTCTTTATCCAGATAAGCTTTCAATTTAATCTTCGCATCCAAGACACCTCGAATATTTTTAGACGTTAAAACGTCTTGACCAAAATCATCCATCTGCTCAAATAACATTTGTCCATTCAAACCTTGACATTGTACAAAACCATCAATGTAAGTTTCATCCTCTAAGAATACATTACTCGTCAGTTTAATATTTCCACCCATTGTTTCCACAGAGACATCCTTGAGGATCATCATTTTACCTTGAAATGCTAGATCACCAGTAAAATCTTTCGCAATCACTTTTCCATATTCTAAATCTTTAATATTTGCATTTTGCAATAAAATTCGACCGTTTTCAACCGTTAGGTTTCCCGAACAATCTTGAGCTTTAATATTATCATATTTGAAATTCCCGACTTTCATTTTAAATTTTCCATCAAATAATTTCAAAAACTCATAATAGGGCGATGCTGCTACATTTCCTTTTTCCACCAAAATCTCTGCACCAGGTTTCAAATCAACTTTTGGTTCTGGTTCACCTTGAGCCTTTTCGATAAAAGCCAATAACTTATCTAAATCAATTTTCTCCGAACTCATTTCCGTATCAAAAACCAACTTCACATCTTCTGAAGTTGTAGAATCACGCAGAATGACTGGCAATAAATTCTTAAAACTTCCTTTAAATTTTAAATCATTTTGAGCGACTTCAAGGTCGATATTATTAATTTGAAGATTATTATTATTAATAAAAATTTCACCTTTTGCTAAGGATAACTTTTCGCCTTTAACGTCTAAAGACATATCTTCAAACGCAATTAAACCATTCGCCTGGATATTTGGAATTCGAGTCATCGATAACATATCATTATAATAGCCTTCAATGATGATTTGCTTAAAATCTATCGTTCCACTGCCACTTTTTACGAAGTCCGTTCCCAAAAATCCCGAAGCAGCTTCCATCGGTATTTTTCCTTCAAAACGTAAATCAATCAACGGATTCGAAAAATCTTGCACAAAAAGACTTGCTGTTAATTTCTCGTCTAATAATTCTCCTTCAAACTTCGTCATTCTTAAGAATGCTTTCTTATCTGGACTTTTCGCTTTATTCTGAAAAAGTACCTCAAAGGATACATTCTTTAATTCATTTTTTAATCGGTCACTATTTAAATAACCATCCTTTAAGCCAAACTCTAAATCAATCGCAGGAAGATTCTCGTCACTTAATCGACCTTTAATATTTGATTTAATATAAAACTTCCCTCTCGTATCAAAATCCTCCAAACCTGAAATCTGTTCTTTTGGTAATAACGAAATCACGGAATACAAACTTCCGTCCACACCATTTAAGGACACATCAAAATCTGTATAATCACGTCCATTTTTCACTCTGCCATTTACCGTGAATTTATTAGCATCAATGTATAAATTGGTATTATTCAGAATATATTCTCCTTTATCTAAATCCACCTTCACAGCCGTTTCATAAGCCAACGTCCGCCCGGAAAGTAAATCACCTTCTTTTGTTGTTAAATATTCTACTTCTAATTCTGCCGTACTTCTTAAGTCAAACTTTCCCGTCGAGAAATTTCCCGATAGTGTCAGTTTCTCTATGTGTACAATTCCTGACTGCTTAAATTGATTATTTTCATAAATTAGATGAATATCATTCAGCGAAGCATTTTTTACACTCAAGCGTATATCCATTTCTTCCGAATCTTCTTTTTTTTCCGTGGGCAGAAAAATATTATAATTCGTATTTCCTTTCTTATCCGTCTGTATATTCAGAGAACCATTCGATACCGTTACTGATTGTACATCAATCACATCTTGGAAAACACTCAAAATGCCAAATTGTAAAGCCATCGTTCGAGTTTTTAGCAAAGTTCCCTTTTTTGCATCTGGAATTTCCACATTTGTCAAAACGATAGAAGCCTTTGGAAATGTCCGAATCAAAGTCAAATCAACAGTTTCTACTATGAGTGGTTTTTTCAAAGATTTATTCAACGACTCTACTACCAAAACGCCAATCCTATCTTCATACACTTGAGCTATAATCAATAACACCAAAAAGAAAAAAGTGAAGCTGAACGCTAACCATTTTGTTATTCGTAATAATCGCTGTTTCATTGCTAAAAATATAATTAGGAAATATCGTTTTTGGAAAGTTGAAATTACTAATACTATATGAGATAGAATAGAAAACCAAGGGAAGTTTGGATGATTTGGCCTGTTTTTCAAAAAAGATTATACTTTTTTTGAAAAATGTTTTGGAATGTGAAAAACAGTTGTATATTTGCACTCGCTAACGAAAAGGTAACATAGCAAAAGAAGTTTTGTAAGATTCAGTTACTTTAAAAGTTGGTTTATAATAGGGCGATTAGCTCAGTTGGTTCAGAGCACCTGGTTTACACCCAGGGGGTCATAGGTTCGAATCCTATATCGCCCACAAGTTTTAAAAAGCTTCACATTTATGTGAGGCTTTTTTTATTTTAACGCCTATATTATTTGAAGGGAAAAGCTCAGTTAGTTCAGAGCATCCCGATATTTCATCGGGAGGGTTATAGGTTTAAATCCTACATTGCCCACAAGTTTTAAAAAGCTTCGCATTTATGTGAGGCTTTTTTTATTTTAGAGTTTTCGGGATTAGAATATTGAAAACTACTGACCATGCTTAAACCTACCGTTTTACCATATATTTAAGAAAATTAATGGTCATTTTTAATTTGCCTTTATTTATAATGATTGAATTTCGAGGCTTCTGGTACAAACTTTTAATAAGGACGATTTTCTCCATCTAACAGAATCTACACGTCATTTCAATTGGAAACTTAAATTTATTAGGATGGCTTTAAAAAGTAAAAATTCTGAATTAGAAGCTTATGGCTATGCCTGTATTTTTACCTTGTATAAATACACCGTAGGGGAGGCAAAAAAATTGGATAGATTACTTATTTTATGTTTTATAATGATTTAATTACCAATGTTTTTAATGAATTAATCAAATTAAGGGAGTACGGAGAAATTCAATAACCCAAATCTAAAATAAAGATTACTGAATTTTATCTATGCCACCTAATAGTTAAATATCAGATTGTTTCATTTGATAATAAAAATCGTCGTAAATTAGCTTTTAAGTACATAGTTTAACGATTAACATTGCAGGAACTACAAGTAAAGAGAAGATGGACAGACGTAATTTTAATAAGAGAATAACAACGGCTTCTATAGCAATGGGTTTACCGTTTTTTGGGTTAGGACATACAGCGGAAGAGAGCGAGTATGAATGTAAGGGAAAACTGGTCAAACCTAAGCGATTAAAACCCGGAGATACGATTGGATTAGTAACTCCTGCGGGGCCAATCACGGAATTGCAATTAGAAAAAACGATTGAAAATATTGAAGGATTAGGTTTTAAGGTGAAATTTAATCGCAAGCGAATTTTGGCAAAAAATGGTTATTTGGCAGGAAGCGACCTGCTTAGAGCAGACGAAGTGAATTTGATGTTCGATAACCCTGATATTGATGGGATTTGGTGTGTGAGAGGTGGTTACGGTGTTGCTCGAATATTGGATATGTTGAACTATAAGGTTATTCGTAAGAATCCTAAAGTACTAATTGGATATTCTGATATAACAGCATTGCATCAAGCAATTTATAAAAAAACGGGTTTAGTTTGTTTTCATGGACCTGTTGGAGCTTCGACATTTACGGATTATTCTCGAAAACATATTAAGGATGTTATCACGAATCCGCAAGACAATTATATCATAGAATACGCTGCAGAGAATGCGAATAAGGAAAATAAAATCTATCGACCATTCACGATTACAGAGGGGATTGCAGAAGGACAGCTAATCGGTGGAAATTTGACTTTAGTGTCTTCATTGGTTGGGACGCCTTATGATATCAGTTATGATGACAAATTAGTGTTTCTGGAAGATATTGGAGAGAAACCGTATCGGATTGATAGAATGATTACTCAGATGTCTTTGGCGGGTAAGTTTGATAAAGTCAAAGGAATTATCTTAGGTGTTTTCTTAAATTGTGAAGCGAAAGAAGGTGAAAGCTCTTTGAGCTTAAAAGATATGTTAATAGATAGATTTCAGTATTTGAATATTCCAGTCATTTATGGGATGTCATTTGGCCATATAGATAATCAGTTTACGTTACCTTTAGGTATTAAAGCGAGATTAAATACGATTGAAAAATCAATAACGCTTTTGGAATCAAGTGTTATTTAGGATGATTATTCAGCTATTTCTTTCTAAAGGTTGGTTGATATATTTATTTTTCGTTAATTTGTTATATCTTTTAATTAGAGCGATATAAACTTAAAGACTTGACAGTATTCCTATTTTTATGAATATGACGTATCTTAATAAAAACCAATAATTTAATTACTGATAATTGAAGACAGTAACTGCAAAAAAACTCACCGATGAAGAGGTGATTGATAAGTACTTAGCGACTCAAAGTGCTGTATATTTCAGCATACTATACGACCGTTATATCACGAAGGTTTATAGTAAGTCCATCTCTTTGTTAAAAGATGAAGTCCGAGCTCAAGATGCTGCTCAAGAGATTTTTATCAAAATTTTTACGAACCTTGCCAAATTCAATAAGAAGTCTAAATTTTCAACTTGGGTTTATTCAATTACTTACAATTTTTGTATTGATGTAATCAGAAAGTCTAAAAAGAAAAATAAGTTGTTCTCTGATGAAGAGGCTGAAGGAAAAGAAATTATTGAGGAAGTTGATGATAAAGTGTTACTAGAGATGGAGTTAGAGCGTCTAAAAATCGTTCTTGACTTACTTAATGTGGATGATAAAGCTGTTCTGATTATGAAATATAAGGAAGGTCTTTCTATAAGAGAGATTAGCGAGATATTTAATAAGACAGAAAGTGCCATCAAAATGAAAATTAAACGGGCAAAGCATAAGTGTCAACGTGTGTATATGGAAACTTATCCCGTTCAAGAAGAGTAAAAATTAACAGTTGGTCGTATCATAAGTCAAATACGATTAATTGGTTTCTAGTGTGTTATAGAAGGTAAAATATGTTTGTTGCGTTGTGACCTAAAGTAATTATGACGGTTTAATAGGCCTGTTTCCTTATTATTAATGTGTTCTAATAGTTTGTTATGATGAATGATTTTTCAAGTTGGGGTTCCATTGAACCTGATATTGAACTACCGAAAGTCGTCAAAAAAACAATTCAGAAAAATGTTATGGCTCAGCTAACTATGACAAGATTCATTGGTAGTATCGTGGATTTATACCTCGGTAAAGTCGGTGAAACAATAGTAGGATTAGTCGAAACTTTTGATGATGATGGCGATAGTTCGTATACACAATATGAGGAATAAAATTAAAGTAGAAAGACCACTAAATAATGATTTATTGGCGTTTGGTTATTTATAGAATTGAGCTTCTAAGTTTTATAGAATCGGTATAGGAATTAATTGAGATTTATCATTTTGAGAATGGGTATTAATTATTAATTCATTCCCTTATAAATTATCACTGAATACCTACCAAATCTGATGCTCAAATTATTTCAAATTATAAATTTTATAAAAGATAATATTTGTATGTTTTTTTTACAGACACCTGCCATTTTAGAAAAATTAGAAGACGCTTTATTAACTTTCGGTACTGCTTTCGCCATTCTTATATTAGGTTGGTTATTGGCTCGATTCATCAGTAAGATGATACAGAAGCTATTAAAAGCTATCAAAATAGATAAACTTGGAGAGAAGATTAATGAGATTGATATACTCGAAAAAGCAAATGTCAAAATACTCCCAAGTAATGTTATTAGTAAGTTATTATATTATATCTTAATGTTGGTCGTAATTACAGCCGCATTAGAAGTTTTGAGTTTAGACCAATTGTCTCAACAGGTTACGAAACTTATTGAGTACATTCCTAAATTATTCTCTGCGACATTAATTTTGATTGGTGGTTTAATCGTTGCGAATGCTATTAAAGGGCTATTAAATGCAGCATTCCAATCTTTAAATATCGCTTCAGGTAAACTTATCAGCGGCTTTGTTTTCTATTTCATCTTTATTTCTGTTCTGTTGAGTGCTTTGCCTCAGGCAGATTTTCAAGTTGACTTTTTACAAGATAATTTGACGATTATTATTGGTGGAATTGTTTTTGCATTTGCCATCGGTTATGGTTTTGCTTCTCGCAATATTATGTCAAATTTATTGGCAGCATTGTATAGTAAGAATAAATTCAGAATCGGTGATGATATAAAAATAGAAGGGACACGAGGCACAATTGTGGAAATGGATAGCACTTCGCTTACGTTAGAAACAAGTGATAGACGAATTGTTTTTCCGTTAAATCTTTTAACGACTCAACGTGTCGAAGTATTCGGAAGTTGGCATGATGCACCGAAAATTGAACGTTAAAAAAAATTGATAATGAATAATTATCAATTATAAAAAAGCCTTTATTCGATGAATCGAATAAAGGCTTTTCCGTTTTACGTTAGAGTAAAATTACCAATTAAAACTACCTCGAATTATCCGCATCTAATCGAACTAAGATTGCTAAAAGAATCGTAAATGCTAATAGGGAAGAACCTCCATAACTTATAAATGGCAATGGAATTCCGATTACAGGCATGATTCCTAATGTCATTCCGACGTTGATTAATAAGTGGAAGAATAGAATACTCGCAACGCCATAAGCGTAAACTTTGGTAAACCTCGTTCGCTGTCGTTCGGCGATTATAACTATTCGGAGCAGTAATAATAAAAACAATAATATCAAGGCAAAAGAGCCTAAAAATCCGTGCTCTTCTCCGACTGTGCAAAAGATAAAATCCGTTGCTTGCTCCGGAACATAGCCAGCTTTTGTAATCGTTCCTTCTAAGAATCCCTTTCCATCAAATCCTCCTGAACCAATCGCTATCTTTGACCAAGTTACGTTATACAAAGCACCTAAAGGGTCACATTTACTTGGCTTTAGCCAGACATTGATTCGATCCTGTTGGTGTGGTTGTAAGATTTCATTAAAACCGTAATTTACAACGGTTGAGTAAAGTCCACTTAGAATTAAAGCGATTAACAAAACATATAGCGACGTTCTCTTTTTCGTATTAATTAATTTACGAATCCAAAAAGCTAAGAAGAAAACACTTAAACCAACGGTCGTATAAAGCATATAACCTTCTCGTGCTAAAAATATGGACGCAATCACAACCATTAAAAAACCAATAACCAAACGTGTTTGATAGTTTTGGAGTATTAAAATTCCAATTGAGAATATGATTAATCCTATTACTACAGGATAAATATCAAACATCAATGCAAATACAGAAAGTAATGCGGTCGAAATTCCTAAAAGAAATATTGGTGCAGGCATTCCTTCTCTGAATAAAACAATTAATAAAGAAGAAAAAACTAAGGCCGAACCAGCGTCACCTTGTAAGAGAATTAATATCATCGGTGTACCGATAATTGCTAAGGCAATAACTTGATTTTTAAAATTTTGTAATGAAATATTATAAGAGCCCATGTAAGCAGCTAATGCTAAACAGGTCGCAAACTTAGCAGGTTCAGAAGGCTGAATCCGAACAGGACCAATGACTAACCACGATTTAGAACCAGCGATTTCCGTTCCACCCAGCAGCACCCCCAATAGCATTAGCATCGCTACTCCAAAAAACACGTAGGCGAAGGTTTTATAAAATCGGCCTTCTATTATCAATAAGATAATTCCTACAAAAAGTGAAAATCCAATCCAAACTAATTGTGTTCCATGACGAGTTCCTAAGTTAAAAACTTCCTGTGTTTCTGTAGAACCAACTGCATAAATCATTAGCCAACCAATCAGCACTAATCCAAGATAAATGGAAACTGTTATCCAATCTATTTCCCTCGTCGATGTTTCTATTCCTCTACTCATTTTTCGTGATTCGTGATTTTGTGATTCGTAGCTTATGACTATCCATTTCCTATTGTTTCAATCCTTTTAGTAACAAATTAGAATTGAACATTCTCTCTTCAAGGTATTTTCGTTTTTCATCAATTTCTCCATTTAGATACTGTTCAATCATCAGACTTGCAATCGGAGCAGCATGTGTAGATCCGTAACGACCATTTTCGACAAAGACAGCAATCGCAATTTTAGGATTATCTCTTGGTGCAAAAGCGATGAAAACCGAGTGATCCGCACCGTGGGGATTTTCTGCAGTTCCCGTTTTTCCACAAACATCAATTCCGGGGATTTGAGCAATTCTTGCTGTACCAGCCAAAACGACATCGTGCATACCTTGGACAACGGGCAAAAAGTGTCTTTTTTCCACCGTTGTATATCTTTTTGTTCTATATTTCAATGGAATTTGAGTGGTATCATTTTTAAACTCTTTCGCTAAATGTGGCGTATAATACCAACCTCGGTTTGCAATAATCGCTGTCAAATTTGCCATTTGTAAGGGCGTTACTAACATTTCTCCTTGACCAATTCCTAATGAAATGATTGTAGGTGATTTCCAAGCGCCTTCTCTATATATTTTATTATAGTAAGCAGTAGTAGGT
>CAWVWD010000135.1:0-8912 GCA_963933585.1 uncultured Saprospiraceae bacterium | reverse complement strand
TTAACAATCAAAATTTCAATTATGAAAACTACTAAAGTATTCCTCTTTCTAGCGTTTCTTTTTTGTATCAGTTTTTCAAAAAATGCAGAAGCGGCAGCAAGTCAGTCTAATCAAATATCGATGACAACAATCGTTAAAGATAAACAACAATTAAGTACAAAAAGTCTTAAAAAGAGCATCAAAAAGAAATTCAAGAAAGTAAAAAAAGATGTTAAAAAGTTCTTGAAAGATCAAAAAGAAAATGCGAGTGTCCGTAAATTATTATTATTGGCAATAGTTGGTTTAGCTATGATTGGTTTAAGTGCAATTATTTCAGGTATAAGCTTTATTGGTTTCATCGGTGGCATCTTAGTAACAATTGCTGTTGTTTGGTGGATTTTACAATTATTGGATATAATATAAATTTATGGTATCAATCCTTCGTTACTGATTGTTTGATTGTTAAAATGAAAATGTACTTTTTTGCAATTGTTTCAATAAAACTATCAAGTTTAATTCTTTAGTCATTTTTCCTGTAATAATTGAATAATTAAACAATTAGTCGAAGGCGATAACAGTCAAGCAATCAATATCTCACACCTTTCAAAATAGCACCTGGGAATTTTGAATTTTCTAAATAAGCACCTCGAAAATCTGCATTTGACAAATCACAGTTCTCAAAATCTGCTCCTCTCAAATCTGCATTCATAAAAGAAACATTACGAAGGTTAGCTCTTGAAAAATCTGAATTTTGGAGATTTGCATCTGCAAAAATCGTATTTTCTAAATAAGCATCCGTAAATAAACAATGACTCAAATTCGCTTCACTGAAATCTTGATTTTTACAAAAGACACCACAAAAATTAGTAAATGGTAGGACGACTTCTTGCAAATCAATATCCGATGCAATATGTTGCTTTTCAAAAACGGCTTGAATACCCGATGAAGCATCGACTCCAACATAGATTCCAATGACCATTCCTTGTAGTAATAAAGTTTGCCAATTTCCTCCTACTCCGCCCGTACTTAAGAATTGATGATGCTGATAAATCATACTTTTTATCTCCTCTAATCTTAAAGCAGGTTTGGATTCCGCTACTTTTTGCATTTTTTTCGTCTTTATACTGGAAACATCAGCACCCGAAGTATCTGAAAAGGGAAATTTCTCTTTTAGGCTATTTAAGTTCAATTGCATGGGTTTATTCATTTTTTATCAAAAAATCAAATTAGTGATAATAAATAAGCTATTAATAACTGAGATTTTACAAGCTCTAAAATCAATTGATATACGAAATTACTATAAAAAAAATAAAAAAAATCAACAAAAAAGTGACACTTTTACTTTTACTTCGAAATAATTCAGTATCAAAAGGAAAGTTTTGAGCAGTCATTTAAATATTACTCAACAAAAATTAAACTAAATTATATATCTAAATGACCTATTTAAAGAAACTTATACCTAATAAATTTATATAATGTATAAAAACTTTAATATTTTTGTGTGGAACAAATGACACAAAATAACTAGTATTTCTAGCTCAATACTTATATTACAAATTATCAACTACTTTTTGCATTAGCATAAAACTGCAATTGCTTGATAGAAGGGAAATTAAATCGACCTTTTTGTCTCTAACTGTAATACTATATTATACTATAATGAAAATCAGAGCAAAAATTATCACGTATATTTTAGGATTTGTCCTACTGACACTATCATCACTTCATGCAGAAAACGTCACTGTCATCTCAGGCGTTGTAGAAAACACAGGGGAAATTGAGTATTCGCCGAAAAAGCATTTAAAAGTCGAATTATATATGCCTCATCTGAGTAATCAGGTAACTTATAAAAATATTACGATTCAACACGACTCTTTTCAATTCACCTTAAATATTACAGAACCTCAAGTAATTGCTATAAAGTATTTACGCAGAAAAATCTATTTATACGTAGAACCTTATGATACCTTAAAGGTGCAATGTGATGCAGATGATTTTCCTGCGTCCATGATATTTTCGGGAAAAGCGAGTATTAATAATCAAATTTTTGCGGCTTATAGTAACGCATTCCCAGAAGAAAAGAATCAATTCAAAATGATGCAATATCGTAAAGGCACTGTTTATTATAAAATCGGTATTGATTTAGATAGCGATATGCGCCAGAAATCTCCAGAGGATTTCAGAAAACAGATAGATGAAGAACGCACTGCAAAAATGGAAGCTTATAAAACTTTTATTAAAGAATTTGGAACACCGTCCGAAGACTTTGAACAGTATATATGGGCAGAGATTAGTTATAGTTGGGCTTTGACATTATTGACTTATGGACATGCTCATGGTTATTATAATAAAGTGACGCCAGAGTTTTTCTTCTTTATTCACGATATTCCATTAATGAATGCAAAAGCTATTGGAAATCCAACTTATCGTAAATATGTAGAAGCTTATCTGAATTATACTTGTATGGAGAAATACCCTGAAGAGGATGAATTTTTCTATCAGTTAGATATTGCGAAAAAGGAAGGTTTGGTGGAAGAACCGTTGGCCTATTTCAAGTCTAATTTATTGGTAAAAGCATTAAAAAAACATGAAGGTAAAGATTTGGTCATTGAGCATTATCAAAAATATTTAAACAAAAATGAGTACGAAAAATATAATAAAATCGTCCTAGATACCTATCAAGAAATTACTCGATATGCCGCCGGTCAATACGCTCAAAATTTTACGTTAAAAGATACTTCGGGACGAACAGTTTCACTAAATGAATTTAGGGGAAAAACGGTTTACATTGATTTTTGGGCAAGTTGGTGCCGGCCTTGTATTCACAAGCTGCAAGTCATACAGGATATAAAAGATAATTTGGTCGATAGCCAAGATATTGTATTTATCCATATTTCTTTTGATAATAACCATGAAGAATGGACGGAAAAAATTGTAGCAAACGGTTTCACAGGAATTCACTTAAATGCTCCTGAAAGTACGAAATCAGAAGTTGCTAAGCTTTATAATATTAAGGCACTACCAGAATATTTTATCATTACCTCTCAGGGTACTTTTGCTCAGAAACCAAGACGTTTTGATATTACAGAAATACAAAACAAATTGGAAATACTAAATCAAGGACCGGGAATAAATAAAAAAGATTAGGCTCAAGAGAAGATTTGGAAGGCATTTCAAAAATGTCTCCCAAATTATTTAAATTAAAATAACTTATATCCAATGTTCAAACCAATTAATCCTATCCAACTTCCCATAACGTCATCACCGTCCGTCATGACATTCCATTCATAACCAGTTGACCAAGTCGGAGCGATAGCCCAATGCTTTTTGAGGATAATTTGATACCCAATTTCAGCCGTTGGCTGAAAAACAAGAATATCCGTAGAACCTTCCTGTACGACAGGATTGTCAGCATCTTTCCAATCAATCGTCAAATCCCAAATATCCATCCTTGCTCCCAAAAAAAGTCCTTTTCGTTTTCCAAAATAATAACGATAGCCCAAAGATGCACCAAAACCGCCACCAACTTCTGTATCGTTTTTGGTACTAAAATCCTTTCTATCAATATCATTATACGCTAACCTAAAATTCCAGTTAGCATGTTTGCCTAAATATAAATCTGCTCTCGCACCATAAATCCAACCGGCCGGATAGAATTGTACTTCTGCACCGATATTTAAGTGAGGTATTTTGAGCTTTTGTGAGGTGATAGAACTTGAAATGAAGGTTACATCCTCATTCTGTGCCATTACACTTGAAACAGAAAGTATTAGCAAACAAAGTATTTTTAATAGTTTCATAATCTTATTCTACGTAAGGGTAAATACACCAAATGTTTTGTTCAAAAGATAATTCAATAAATTATTTTGTTTATCTATCACAACCGAAAATCATATTTTGATGCGTTTGTCCTGGTTTGATATTGATTTACAATAATCCGTACTTTCCTCATAAATCAATAATTCTATTCTAAATCTTGGCATTAATATTGCTCCCTAATAGTAACAAAACAACAACAACTTTAACTTCTTTAAAGATATAATTTTAGAGGTTTGATTAGACGTAAATTTAAAGCGAGGCTGATTACCTCGCTTTTTTTATTTGTGGAATGACAAATATACAGACAAGAAAATCAACACTATTTTGCAAATCCTAATCTTCTCATCGTTTTGAAATCTAACTGCCCAACAGGCAAATTATTATCCACTTGATATTTTAATAACGCATCCTTGGTCTTTCTCCCCAAAATACCATCTAACATTTCGACTTCATAGCCTAAATCTTGTAATTTCAATTGAAGCGGACGAATATATTCACTATATTCTTTAGGACAGACTACTTCAAGAGGTTCAATATTTCCACCTTCCGAAATCAATCGAATTCTTTTTACTTCTTTATAAACGGCAGGAACCGTTATTTCTTCAAATGATGCATTTCTCTTTTTCACATAACGAATCACTTCCTTATATTCCGGTAATACATTCACCTCTTTCACACTACCTTCTTGTTTCAATATTGTCTTTATAATCGTAATATACTCCTCTGGAATTTGCTCAATATTCGACCTACCTTTTACTAAGGTCGCAGGAAATTCTCTTTCAAGGACAATAGATTCGGAAGGTAATGTTTGCACTCTCCAAGTCAAGCAATTCTCAGGGATTGATGACCGACAATTCCGCTTCCGCTTCGTTTTTGTCCATACTTTTACGGATGGTTTCGCTTCTATTTTATCCTTCAAAACTCTCGTTGCCGTATAAGAATCTTTACCAATGACTGATTCGGCATCTTTACGTTTTATTTTAACCGTTTCCGTTTCAAAAATAGGTTCTACCACTTGATATTTAGTATAACCGGGACGAACTATAATCGTTTCCGCAATCGTATCAAATATTGGCGGCATTCGTTTCAAGTAAGTATAACTCGCTTTCACCTCTACCCTATCTACAATCGTATCATAAACAGAGGGCATTAATACATTTCCATAACAGCTGTTTGCATTTTCACCAAACGGCTTAAACATATTTTTCTCAATTTCTTGTGCCGTTAGATTTACACTAACAACCGTAATCAATAATAATAACGTGTATTTAATAATGCTCATTTTTAGATTTGAATTTATATAGTTAATAGTATTTTATATTGCTACGACTTATTAAAACGCAGTTCTGTAAATCAAAACAATTCCACTAATTAATAGAACAGCCCCAACAATTTTACGAAAAATAAGGATATAATTTAATTTTAAATATTTACTGATTTTTTTTGCCAAAATGACTTTAATAATATCGGTCAAAATAATTATTCCTGATATTCCTCCGAAGAAAAACACGGCTTGCATTGTTGATGGTTCACTTGTCCATACTTCAGAACTCATTGCGACCCAGAAAAGTACCGTAAACGGATTGACTGTATTAATTAAAAATCCTTTCATTGCGTGAGCAAGAAATCCCGATTGATTGATTTTTTCGGTTTTATTCACTGGTTTCTTATCCAATAAAGTCCCAATTGCAAAAGCAATCAAAATAACGCCGCCGATTGTTCCAATATAAAATTTAAAGTTCGGCGAACCTGTAAGGTTAGAAATCCAATTCAATCCAGAATAAGCTATCAAAATATATAGAAAATCACTAATCCAAATTCCAAAACCAACTGCAATTCCTATTTTAATCCCTTTTTCAATTCCAGCCTGTAACAATGCAAAAAAGATTGGTCCAATCAAAATACTCAACACCAAACCATATCCAATTCCTTTTAGAAGATAAGCTAACATTCTGTTTTTTTTGAGTCGTAAAGTTAAAAAAAGCATTGTTACTCTGAGGAAATTTTGCTTAAAATATCAGATTTTGTATGTAAAAAAAGTAAATAAAAGCTAATTATCCAAAAATAAATTATGTCAAATCATTGTAATACTAACCTTTTTATACTATATATACACTTTCAAATTAATCTTGCGAATAACAATCGATTGAAGCAAAAAAACTAAATATAAAATGAAAAGTCTTTACGAACCATTATTATTAGAAGTTGCTTGGGAAGTCTGTAATAAATTAGGAGGGATATACACTGTAATTCAATCCAAAGTTCCTTATATGCGAGAACGTTGGGGAGATCAGTATTGCTTACTTGGACCGATGTTAAGTGATAATTTCCCTGTAGAGTTTCAACCAACTAAAGACTATGATTCTCCTTTTGGGAAGGCGGTTCTAAGTATGCGAGAAGCTGGTTATCAAGTAGAGTTTGGATATTGGTTAGTCGCAGGAAAACCTCAAGTAATATTGTTCAATATTGCTCAAATTTCTGACCAATTGACTTATATCAAATCTGATTTAACTCAAAATGATGGAATCGTTATTCGTCCCGATGATTTAACTCATAAAGTAATCGCATTTGGAGAATTAGTATATCAATATTTAAAACATATTACAGATGCTTCTAATAATGAAAAACAAGTTATCGTTCATTTCCATGAATGGATGGCAAGTTCAAGTTTAGGAAAGATAAAAAGGAATGAGATTTCTGTAGCGACGGTATTTACCACACATGCAACTTCTCTCGGTCGTTATTTAGCGATGAACGATAAGAATTTCTATAAGAATTTAAGTAAAGTTGACTGGCGAAAAGAAGCGGTAAAATTTGGTATAGAAACGCAAGTAACGATTGAACGAGTCTCGGCTCATACCGCAGATGTGATGACGACCGTGAGTCATGTGACCGACTCTGAATGTGAATATTTATTAGGTCGAAAATCTGATATTATTCTCCCAAATGGTTTACAAATCAATGATTACGAAGATGTTCACCGATTACAAACTCGTCACTTGCGTTATAAAACGAAAATCAATGACTTCATTATGGGTCATTTTTTCAACAATTATACTTTCGACCTTGATAATACATTCTACTTCTTCACTTCAGGTCGATATGAATATGTAAATAAAGGTTATGACTTAACTTTGGAAGCCTTAAAACGACTCAATGAACGAATGAAGTCGGCAAAAATGGAACAAAAAGTTGTCATGTTTTTCATTACTAAAAGAGAATTTTCGACTATAAATCCCTTAGTTTTGGAGTTGCGTTCTTTGATAGATGAAGTCAAGGAAACGTGTACCGCGATTGAAAAACAAATTGGAGAAAGGTTATATTATACCGCAGCTCAAAGTGAAAAAGACTTTACACTTCCTGACTTGAATAAGTTAGTTGATGAATATTGGCAATTCCGCTATAAAAAGACATTACTTTCATGGAAAACACCTTATTTGCCAATCATCGTAACACATAATTTAGTTGATGATCAGGGTGATGATATTTTGAATTTCATGCGAAAGAATAAGATGTATAATCAGGAAGAAAATCCTGTAAAAATCATCTATCATCCAGATTTTATTGATTCAACGAATCCGCTATTTAAGTTAGATTATACACAATTTATTCGTGGTTGTCACTTAGGAATTTTCCCAAGTTACTACGAACCTTGGGGATATACGCCGGTGGAGTGTATTGCAAGAGGAATTCCGACCGTAACAAGTGACTTGGCAGGTTTTGGCGATTATGCCAATGAAAAAATTCAGAATTTAGAAGAAGGTGGAATTTATTTAGTCAATCGTCGTCACCAAGGTTTTGATGCCGCAGCAGAACAATTAACGGATCACTTATTCAACTTCGTACAACAGAAACGTAGGGAGCGCATTGCTTTGCGGAATAAAGTCGAAAGTAGTTCTAAAAAGTTTTCTTGGAATGCGTTAGGACGTTATTATATTGAGGCTTATCGAATGGCTGTTGAAAAATATAATAAATCGTTAAGTGCTTAAATAAGTTACGAGTTACGAGTTTTATCATTTTGATGTCAGAATATATCAAAATAGTCAAACCCGTAACTCGCAACCTATTTCAATCCATGATTGAGAGAATCTCAATGTCAAAAACCAATATTGCATTATGTGGCATTCCATTTACACGACGTAAACCATAACCTAAACCAGAAGGAATTACAAATGTTCCGTTACCGGTTACGCCCAAAAGTTTCAAAGATTCTTGCCAACCATCTATCACATTACCAACTTCAAAAGTACTCGGTTCACTTTTCATCTCTGTACTTTCTATCAAGGTTCCATCGACTAAATAAAGTGTATAATTCACGGTAACCGTCGAAGTGTCCGTTGGAGGATCGCCGATTCCAGGGTTTTCGATGTGATAAAAAATTCCAGATTCTGTAGAATCAAAAGTCATATCAGCTTGTAAATTCGCATACTCTCGGATAATAGCTCGATCGATAGTAGCTAATTTTTCCAAATCATATGGATTGATTTCTTCTTTTTTATCCGTAGCGTCTTCCGTTACCTCTCCGTCACAAGCGATGAAACCTAAAAGGCAAATTATTAAAAGATGATTGAATATTTTCATGATAATAATATTTTTTTTAATGCAATAACGCATAAAGCTTCGGAAAGCCGAAAAGAAACACTTTCTATTCTTTACGTTCAAGTCATCCGAACGATAACAAATTTGAGGATTGATTGCTAAATTTACAACCGTTTTCGATAAACAGATGTTTTTAGAGAAGTGTTTTAGAACAAAATCAATTATGAAAAAATTTAGTATTAGTAATATTATCACCGGCGTAATCTTAATTGGAGCTTTATATTTTATGTATGATTATACTTTTAATAGAAAACCAAAATTCATTGTTGGTGAAGTCGCTCCAGATTTTGAAGCAAAAAAGCCGGATAATTCAACTTTGAAGTTATCGGATTATCGTGGAAAAATAGTCTTATTAGATTTTTGGGGAACTTGGTGCGGCCCTTGTTTGAGCGAAATTCCAGGATTAACGACCATTTATAATAAATATAAAAATACACAATTAGGTGCAGCAAATGGCTTTGAAATTGTAGCAGTTGCAATGGATAATGACAAAGAAAAGTGGAAAAACA
This sequence comes from uncultured Saprospiraceae bacterium, assembly GCA_963933585.1. Taxonomy (GTDB): domain Bacteria; phylum Bacteroidota; class Bacteroidia; order Chitinophagales; family Saprospiraceae; genus CAWVWD01. The sequence continues at coordinate 6 of CAWVWD010000135.1, read as the reverse complement.
CCATCG